>CAVOEZ010000007.1:0-19479 GCA_963694355.1 Latescibacteria bacterium UBA2968
GAGAAAGACGAATCAAAAAAGGGCGCGGTGCCAACAGTTGAAGGCGTCAAAATACAAGATCTTCCGGATCTGCCTTATCAAGATGCCGTGCCCATTACTGCGCGCGCTGGGCAGGCTTCGGTACTCACCACTTCAACCGTTCACGGTGCATCGGTAAATATGGATTCGGCTCCTCGAAAATCGGTAACCATCACCTTCACCGCCAAAAGTGTAAAACTCGGTTTACCACCGAGCCAGGAAGAAACAAAAGTAAGGTATGACCAGAAATTGAAGAAGCTGTTGCGTCCCGAACGGTTGCATATCTTGTCTGTGTAGGTGATTATCCAGATTTAGAAGCTTTTGGGTTTTGGCGCTATGTCTTGCCCTCCTTGCCCGGAATTACGGCAAATCGGTTGCTTGATGCCTGGCAGCCGGAAATAATGTGCACTGATCCGAAACCTGTCCGAACGCCCGGCAACCGAACCAATCGGGAGAGATCTAATCAGTGGAAAATGGAAAATTGCTGAAGGCAATTGAGTTCGCAGCGCAAAGACACCGGGACCAACGACGTAAGAACAGTGTCGAGTCGCCCTACATCAATCACCCGATCGCTGTCGCGAATATCCTGGCGCAAATCGGAGAAGTCCAGAGTGATGCCGTTCTCGCTGCAGCAATTCTACACGACACCATCGAAGATACCGATACCACAGCCACTGAACTCAGTCGATATTTTGGCGAGTCGGTGAGCCGCCTCGTCAAGGAAGTCACAGACGACAAAAGCTTGCCAAAGGCGAAGCGGAAGGAATTGCAGATCGAGCATGCACCGGATCTGTCGGTTGGGGCCGTACTGATCAAGCTTGGGGACAAGATTCACAATGTGGGCGAAATCGCAAACGATCCACCGCCTCACTGGCCATTGGAACGTCGAGTCGAATACGTTTCGTGGGCGGAATCGGTCATCGCCAACTGCCCCCGGGTGAATCAGCGTCTTGAGCAAGAGTTCGAATCGGTCGCCAGAGCGGCAAAGCAGACGCTTCTCAAAAATTCAGATGAGGCTTGAGCAGGAACAATTCGCGACGACGAAAATAGAGAGTTGGTACACCTGGTCGCAGCACGCGGCCTGAACGGATCATAACGAACAACGGGAGGAATGGGGAATGGCACTGAAAGCCGGTATCTGTGGCGTCGGATCGTTTTACTCCAGCGCTTTTGGGAGAGCTGCAATTGGAAATACTGACATCGAGCTGAAGTCCTGTGCGCACCTGAATCAGGATGAATCAGAATTGAAAGCCCTTGGCATGAAGAGTCCGGCTGAGTTCGCCGACCAATTCGGAATTAAACCCTATGCTCAGGTCGCAGAAATGGTGGAAGCGGAATCCCTCGACCTGGTCTTCGTCGCTTGTCCGGATAATGTGAAAGCGGCGGAGGCGGTCAATGCGATGAATGCGGGCACCCACGTCTACGTGGCCAAGCCAATGTGCATGTCGCTCGAGGGCGCGGACGAAATGATTTCCGCCTCGGAGAAAAATGGCGTGCTGCTCTCGGCCCTCATGCCCGCCCGCGACGACGGGGCCATTCGGGCCATGGCGGATCGTGTGCTGGCAGGAGGAATCGGAAAAGTGATCAGCTCGCGCGCGTGGATTCAGCACGGCTGCTTCGGGCCCTCCACAGTCTTCGATGGCAGTGGAGAATTCGGACCTGGTCAGGGCGGCATACCGCTATCACTCGGATTCTATTCGGCAGACCTTCTGTTGTGGCTGATCGATTCGCCACCTGTCCGGGCCTATGCAGAATACGACAACCTTGCCACGCCGCACAGCATCTGGATGGACACTGGAAAAGGAACCGTCCGGTTCGAAGATGGCAGAATGGGATCCATGGACATCATATTCAATGTCAGTTGCGGTGCGCCTTCCTGGGAAATGGAGGTTGTGGGCACAGAAGGCATCGCACGTGCTCACCTCGACGTCATGGAGGGAATCCTCTGGCACAAAGAGGACCGCGGCGCTCCCCGTGTATTCTACAGACAGCAGAACGACACAATTGCAAACGGTGTTGGAAGGTTTGTGCGTTCCATTCTGGATGGCAAAGAACTTGACGTTACGCCTCAGCACGGCCGAAATGTGCTCGAACTGTGCCTCGCCTGGACGAAATCTTCAGAACTGAACCAACCGGTGTCGCTCCCCCTGGGATCCTGACTGAGGAAGTACACTGGCTGAGGTTCAAAACGTCCGACAATGGAACATGCCCTTTCCGCGGATTCAAACCGTTGTCGGCCAGACTGAAGGGTGTCCATCTCACACGACAGAGGTTCAGGAAACCATGAGTAAGACCCCTCCCGGGCTACCCAACCAAACCCTGGACAAGGTCGACACCGTCCTGACGGATTGGATGGCCAGATACGGTCTTACTGTCCTCAGGATTAGCCTGGGAGTGGTCTTCTTCTGGTTCGGCATACTCAAATTTTTTCCTGGAATGAGCCCGGCCGAAACCCTCGTACGCAATACCATCTATTTCGTCGATCCGGATCTGTTCATTCCCGTCCTCGCCACGTGGGAAACCCTGATCGGAGTTGGGCTTATATCTGGAAAATTCATGCGCACCACGCTGCTGCTCCTCTTTCTCCAGATGCCTGGCACAGCCATGCCATTGTTCATCCTGCCCGATGTGGTCTGGAAGGTCTTCCCATTCGGGCTCACGCTGGAAGGCCAGTATATTGTAAAGAACCTCGTGCTGATTGGTGCAGGTCTCGTACTGGGCGCCACGGTACGTGGCGGCAGGTTGATCAGCACACCGGATGAGAGGTGACTTCGAGCAACCACAAATGTGGATCAGAGGTCACGCCATCCCGAGTGAAATCATTCTGCTCGGATAGGTACGTGTAGTCGGACAATCTATGACAGTACACTGGAACTTGATCACCGAGGCCGCACAGTGGCCGCACAGAGACTCGCCTGGCGCGGTTATCTTTCAGGATAAGATGTGGATCCTGGGCGGCTGGCAAATGCTGGGTCCGGATCGATTCGGGCGGCTCAGTGATGTGTGGCGATCCCGGGACGGTGTAACCTGGGATAATCTTGGTGAAGCCCCGTGGCCGGCTCGAAACCTGTCCGGTTGCCTGGTCTTCAAAGATGCCATCTGGTTGCTCGGAGGGTTCGACGGGGTGAACTCCCTCGCCGATGTCTGGCGTTCTGAGGATGGCCGAAACTGGGAACAGATGAGAGTCGATGCTCCCTGGTGTGGGCGCGGGGCATTTGGGTGCAGCGTCCACAATGACAAACTCTGGGTGTATGGAGGCGTCAACTGGGAAAACAAGATTCCTCTCGGTGACGTCTGGTATTCCGATAACGGTATCGACTGGAACCTCGCCACGAAGACACCAGGATGGTCCCCAAGGGGTATGTTTTCCTCATTGGTTTGGCAGGATCGGATTTGGATATTGGGTGGCGGAATCTATCACGACCGCGAGACCAACCACAGCGATGTCTGGTCCAGTCAGGATGGAATCCGCTGGGAGAAGGTCGTTGAACACGCGGGATGGCCGCCACGAAGATTCCACAAGTCCATCGTATATCGGGATCACCTGTGGCTATTAGGCGGGGCTACGAATGGATCGATCAATCTGAACGATGTCTGGGGTTCTCCAGATGGTCGGACCTGGCAGCAATCCGGGTCACCTGTTCCGTGGGACGTGCGCCACGAATTCGGTGTCCTCGACTTCAAAGAGAAACTCTGGCTCCTGGGTGGATTCAGCGGCGTGCACGCGGGAAGCCACGTATATAATGATGTATGGACAATGCAGACCGAATGATCTCAGCACTTGCCAGGCTTTTCTAAGCTTTGATTGACTTTAGACAGCCAGGATTCGAATAGCGCAGGTCGCGCACCTGTCGACCAGTCTGCACAATGAAGATAAACCACACCCCCTTGCTTAGATCGGACACTTCGATGAGCGGCATCCAGGACTCTGTAGGCGACTTCTGTGGTTCGGAATACTTCCTCCTGCTCGACACGGATCTGAAGGACAGCGCAGAGCTCCTCCTGTCATCCTGGTGCGATCACATTGGACCGGAGGCCACCCACACCAATATTCAGACCGGCCTGTCTCACGTCTCAGATCTCGATGTGGACCTCTCCTGCAAGCGAAATTTCCCGCGACTGTTGGAGGCCTATCTCAATTTCGTCTCGGATAGCGGACTGGACCCCGGTGCGGATGCGTGGATCCCCCTGGTTTTAGATGTCCAGGATGACTACCTCGCCCGCTTTCGTGGAGACGGAACCGTTAAGGGAGAGACCTTCAAGAGAGCTTTCAAGCCCGTGGGGAGGAATGATCCCTGTCCTTGCGGAAGCGGCAAGAAGTTCAAGAAGTGCTGCATTGATGTATTGACTTGAAATCCTTTCCCGGGATGGGTGAAGGTACTGGAGCGCATATTCCATGATCTGTATATACGGCATTCGTGAACATCTCGATCCCGTCAAGCAGCAGCTGTCGGACGTGATCAATTCCTGTATGGTGGAGGCTTTGTCCTTTCCCGCGGACAAAAGGGCGCACAGGTTTATTCCCCTCGACGCAAGCGACTTTTTCTTTCCCAAGGGTCGAACCGAGCGGTACACCGTCATAGAAATCAATATGATGGAAGGCAGAACCGAAGCGACCAGGAAAAATCTCATCCATCTGCTCTTTGAACGCATCGAGGAAGGGTTGGGAATCTCCCCCACCGACGTCGAAATTACCATTCAGGAAAGCCCGCCATGCAACTGGGGATTCCGGGGCATCACCGGAGATGAAGCCAGTTTGAACTACAAGGTAAATGTCTGACCACCGAGTAAATACGAATCTTTGAGAAAGCTCTCGCACTTGAATCTTCCAGTCTCTCCCCAGGCCTCGGACCTGATCAGATCCCGCGAAGCCCAGGCCCTGTCCTGGTCCATTACAGCCAGGATGATCTTTTTCTCAATTTTTGTTGTACTTGTAATTGGACATCTCCTCGATTTGGTACCACCGGGACTGGCTGCTGAAACAGATTCAGACGCATATTGGGCACTGTCAGTGCTTCTCACCTCTCTTGCCGTTCTCACCTACCTCCGACTGCTCGCCAGTGCAGAGAGAAATCTTACCGGAGTCGGTATATCTGCGGTCATCGTAGACTTCTTCGCCCTGGTCTTCATTGTGACTTTCTGGGCTCTGACCATTGTAACACCGGACGGCACAGACGCCTTTCTGCTCAAGAATGAAGTCTTTGCGCTGTCCGTTGTGGCAACAGTCATCAACACGATGGCTTTACGCCCACTCTATCCCATCCTTTCTGCAGCCTTGTTTACACTTCTACACCTCGCACTCATGGTCTATGTACTCTCCGATGCACAGGTTCAGACGACAACAGGTCTGATGACCCACTTCTATACTCCGGCAGTAAATCCGGGCGTCTTTTTGCTCCGAATGCTCATGCTCTCTCTGATCGGGGCCTTCCTTGGCGGCATTGCTCACCGTGCGCGTCGCACGATACGAGATGTGGTAACCCTCGAAGTTTCGAATCTCGAGATCAGGGAACGACAGGCCACCACGGTGCTGGAGGGGAAAATGACCGCAATCTCCACGCTCGTTGCCGGAATGGCGCACGAAGTGAATAATCCCATAGGCGTAATCAGGAGCGCGTTGGACACTGTGGCGAAAGTAGCGAAGAGGCTGAATGACAGGCTGAACAATGAAGAACATCGAGAAGACCGGCTCTTCCGAACACATAGCGATGCTACCTCTTCCGGTGTTTTGGCTGCGGAACGAATCGAATCGGTACTCTCGCGGTTGAAGAATTTCGCCAGGCTTGATGAGTCGGATCTACAGCGGACGGATATTCTGCAAGGTGTGGAGAGTGCACTTGGCCTCGTCAACGCAGAGACGATCGGGGATTCAACCATCCATAGAGCATATGGTGAGTTGCCGGAGTTGCTTTGCCGTCCACGCGAATTGAATTAGGTGTTCCTGACTCTCCTCACGAACGCCTTTGAAGCCATGAGTGGAAGCGGCACGCTCACAATTGCTGCTGACACGAAGGGCGGCAGGGCTGTAATCGAAATTAAAGACACCGGTCGAGGCATTACGTCAGAAGAAATGGAACAACTGTTCGAGGTCAGATTTGTGAAGAAATCTGGCCGAATGTCGGTGGGTCTTGGTCTTCCTCTGGCGCGAAGGATCACGGAGCAACACGGGGGCGACCTAGAAGTAGATAGTGTACCGGGCACTGGTACGACTTTTGTCCTTTCACTCCCGCTCGACGCAGACGATGGAACGGTCTCTCGGTGAGGTCCCCATCGAGATCACCAGAAGGAGAGTTGCATGCGAATAACCCTTTCCGACGAGCGCAAGCAGACCATCATTGGACGGTTGACCGCCGTCTACGCCAGCGAATTCGACTTGGACCTGAGCCCCTTTCAGGCTGGTCGTGTCCTCGACTTCTTCATCAAGAATCTGGGACCACCCGTTTATAATCAGGCCATTCAGGATGCCCGGAAGTTCTTTTCGGATAAGCTAGAAGACCTGGATACCGATTTCTACGTACCTGACCACCCTCAGGAGTGAACGGCGTGGATCCTCCTGATTTGGCGGCGCCACCTTGACAAAAAAAGGACCGATGGTGATATTCCATCCGTCCTTGAATCCAGCGCATCAAAAACCGAGAGTGAATTATGTCCGCTGCCCAGAAAAGTCTGATCTTGATTCACTACCACGAAGTCGGCCTGAAAGGCAAGAACAGAGGCAAATTCGAAAATATCCTTATCGACAACATCAAGCGGTCGCTGAAAGGTGTCAATCACGGTCCGGTTCGCCGGATCTTTGGACGTATCCTCCTGGATCTGAACCCGGAGTCACCTCTTGATGAAGTCCGGGAACGCCTTACCCGCGTCTTTGGAATAGCCAACTTTTCAGAAGCCACAGTCGTCCCGTTCAATATCGAAATCATTCGCAGCACCGCGTGGGATCTGGCCCAGAAATCGAAGTTCGATTCGTTCAAGATCGCCGCCCGGCGCTCTGACAAGACCTTTCCATTGAACTCCGTTGAGATCAACATCGATGTGGGGTCTCACATCCAGGAGCTGTCCGGAGCAAAGGTCCAGATGGATGATCCCGATCTCACCTGTCATATCGAGGTTTCTCACCAGGGCGTGTTCATCTACACAGAGAAAGTCCCCGGACCGGGTGGCCTTCCTGTTGGCAGCAATGAGCGTGCAGTCAGCATGCTCTCTTCAGGAATCGACTCTCCTGTAGCCTCCTACAAAATCATGAAGCGGGGTGTACATCTCTCCTTCGTGCATTTCCATAGCCAGCCTTATACAAATAGAAATTCACAGAGGAACACGGAAGAACTCGTCAAGCTCCTCACCCGGCACCAGTACAGGTCCACGCTTTATCTCGTGCCATTCGTTGAGATCCAGAAACGGATCATGGCCATCGCACCAACGGGATATCGCGTCATCCTGTATAGACGATACATGTTCAGAATTGCAGAGTCGCTTGCGAACAGCGACGGATCTCTCGCGTTGGTCACCGGGGAAAATGTGGGTCAGGTTGCCTCGCAAACACTTTCCAACATGCGCGCAATCGAGGAAGTCACGACCCTGCCCATCCTCCGACCGCTCGCCGGGGACAACAAGGAAGAGATCATCATCGATGCCAGGAAAATCGGGACATACGAAACCTCGATCGAACCCTATGAAGACTGCTGCACGGTCTTTGTCCCCAAGCATCCGGAAACCCGGGCAGATCTGGAAAAGGTTCGGGAGATTGAAGCGGCCCTCGAATTGGACGAGCTGTTGAAACAGACCATGGCCGAGATCGAAGTCAAGCAATTCACATTCTGAACACTCAGGCCTGGATCACAAGCTTCCGCCACACCTCTTCCTTCCCGAATCTCTCGAATATCGCATCCAGGAGATGTCGAATCGCTGGGCCGAAGTATCTTCCCGCCCGCCAGGCAACACCAATCTCCCGGCTGAAAGAGATCCCATCCACTGCAATGTCCTTCAACGCACCAGATTTCAGAGAGTCCTGAACGGTCAGCGACGGTAGAAAAGAAATTCCCACACCTACCTCTACCAATTTGCGCATAGCTTCTGGACTGCGCATCTCCATCACGACACGTGGAGACAAACCCGCTTCGGCAAATCGTTCATCCACGATCTTCCTCGATACCGAATCCGCGTGAAACAGAATCAGCGGCTCCGTTGCCACCTCCGCCAGCGATACGCTCGACCTTGTCGCGAACACATGCCCTGCACCCGTGACCAGAGGCATGGAATCACCATGAATCGATACGGTTTCGACCTTCGGATGACTGAACGGCAGGGAAATCACCCCGAACTCCGACCGATTCAGCAGCAGGTCTTCCACGAGGTATCGCGAGGGCGCAACCTGTACGGAAATCTCCACTCCTGGATAGATCCGCATGTAGTCCTTAAGCAGATCAGGGAGCAAATAGGTTACGGCCGCATCGATGGCACCGAATTGAAACCCCTCACCTGGCAGCACGTCACTCCGTTTGATCCGATCTTCTGTAGACTCGACCAGATCTTGAATCTGGATGCCATAAGTCACAAGAGTGCGACCTTCCATTGTCAGAGAAACCTGTCGGCCCCCCCGGTTGAAGAGCTTTACCCCAAGCGCACGCTCCAGGTCACCAACGCCGCTGCTCACCGTTGGCTGCGTCACATGCATCTCGTCCGCAGCGCGACTGAAGCTTGACGTCTTTGCGACCGCCAGAAAATAGTTGAGATGCTGTAAATTCATTCGGATCCTCCAAATTTTTGCATTCTTTCCAGTTCCATTCCTCACCCTTCTGATCAGATCCTGATATCGCCACTACGCTCTCCCCCGGACGCCGGACTTCGGGGCAGGGTCGTCCTATCGGATTGGGATCCGGTGATGCAAGAACTGATGATATTTGCCGGTGCCGGAGGGCACACGGTTGTGGAAAAATCAAATGAAAGGTGTGGCTGGGAGTGGACCGACAACGGGACTGAGGTCAACGATAGAGGCAATCAGAGATTCCTCCCCGAGTTGACCGGGTGCACCACGCGTGCAATAAGAAGGGGTTCGAGCACAAAGTTAGGCCACACGGTAACTACTATACCGGCTATACCGGCTATCTAGATTCAAACTGATTGATTTCCTCCTTGACGGCGGCCGTGCAAGGTGGGCAGACCCCGTGCGTCACCTGAGGTATGGCCTCCTGCTCAAACAACTTGAGGCGGTCCATGGCCTCTTCTGCCTCAACCCAGTTTCCGGATAACTCTACCTTCTTACACCAGCTGCAAAGCACGAGGAACCCGTCGGATCGTATTATGGAGGGATCTATGAGGGCGACTGGTTCACGGGGCACTACACGGTGGATCTAGCTTTCGAATTGTAGGCCGGAATCCGCCAGCGGCGATATCCGAAGCCGCATGAATCTCCTGTAAGCAGGCGCGTCGCATCGAAATGGCACTTCGACAACTCGTTGGTACTCCCTGACTCTCTCCATCAGGACCTCGGAAAGGTGCCGCGTTTCAAGGCCCGCAATGAAGCCGAACAGCGGCTGGCCGACCAGGGCGTTCAGGGTCAGGTGCGGTGCTCCGTTCTCTTTGGCGAACGACACCATATGGGGGTCCACATAACATATAATGTCGTCGGCATCCACTCGGTAGATATACCGACTCGTATTTTCTGGCCGCAAGACCGACCTCCAGGTCAATGTGGTGGATTCTTCTCTGATATTTCAGGTACGCACGGGGCTAAACCGGCTCGTGGGGGTGCTTTGCCGCTACAGGCTTTCATTCCCAAGATACAACAGATTGCCTTGACCCACACCCGTTGTTTAACCAGGATCTTGTCCATTCATTGAAAATTTGACCTTGTATCGGATTCGGAAATAGATCTCCTGTGCAATGTGATCGATCCCTGCGCAGAGGTTAGAATGGGTTGGAATTTTACGTACAGAGAAGAACTTACTGCAACCGGCCATGCGAACGGTCTCAGTTGGTCCTGTTGATTACCGATACGAATAGTGCTTGCCCGAAGCCGAATTCCCGGCAATTATTCGTTAGAGAGGTTCTCACAATCCGATCTCTACCGGGCAAAGGCGTGATCCGATACAAGGAATTAATATCGCACACAGCGCTTCCTGGCAACCATTCGAAAATCTGATAGGGGACTCCAGATTGATCAGGCAGGGGCCCCTCAAGGAGGATACCAGTTGTGAATACGGAACTTTGGGAACGATACCGAGAGCAGGTGCAACATCCGGCTACCATCGTCAAGCCGGAAGATCTCGATGTTGCGCGTCGGAATATTGAAAAGCATCCCTGGGCAAGGGAGTTGTTAGAGACATATCTGCCAACGGCGGATTCCCTGACGAACACGTCGACCGATTACCTGGAGGCGATGATCCCTCGGGAAACTCCCAACAGTGCGCTGTTTACGATGTGCGCGGTATGCGAGGGCGCCCCCATTCACGGACAATACGAATGGTCTGCGGAGGATCCGGAGAAGCTGATGTGTACCACCTGCAAGACAGTCTACCCCAATACGGAATACCCCGAAGATTTCGTCATCGAAACGGAATTTGGGGGCGGTCAGCGCATCACGTATTACACGGGCAAGCACTGGCCCTACGGTGCATTCAACCTGATATCCAGCTGGACGGCGAACATCCGCGCCCGGAAATGCACGCATATGGGCAAACTGGTCCGCCGTCTGGCTTTTGCTTACGCCCTTACGGGAAAAACGCAATACGCGGAAAAGGTCCGGGATATCCTGCTGCGTTTTGCCACAGTCTACCCAGGTTATATGGTCCACTCCGGCTACGGCGAATTCTCCGACCTGGACCCGGCAATCGCTTCCAGGCATATATTTGACCTGCCCGAAACAGAGCTGGTCATTCCGCCCAACGTGCCGGACAATAAGCTCCACGTAGGCTACTGGATGGCCGGAAGGGCTACGGGTGTCGGTATGGAAGGTACGTTCATCTCCGATGTCACCCTTGCCTACGACCTCGCCTGTGAAGCCGCGTCATACGGCGCGCCGGTGTTCTCGGTAGAAGACCGCCTGAAAATTGAGCGAGATCTCCTGCTCGAAGGCACAATACTCTTGTGCGCGGACCCCGGGTTCAACAACAAGAGCGCTACGAATCGAAGCGCCGCAGGTCTGGTGGGGATCTGCCTGGGAGATCCCGATCTGGTTCGGTTCGGGTTGGAAGGGTTTCGGCATTTTGTAGGAGATTGGTTCTTGAACGATGGGTTGACTTCCGAGTCGCCCGCTTATGGATTCATGACACTTAGCGGCATCCGGGCTTTTGGTGATGCACTGCACGGGTATTCCGACCCGGGTGGATATGAGGATTCTGAAGGTAGAATAGATGTCCTGGATATTTATGGGGAGAGCCGGTACCGTGCTGTATTTGAGGGTTTTTTCCAGAGCCTGATGCCGGACCTGATGTATCCTGCGCTTGCGGACAGCCAGACCTCAACAAGAATGTCCATTGAAGTGGCCGAAGTTATGGCCGCCAGATACCAAAACGAGAAGTACAATGCCTTGTTGGTGGAGATCTGCGAAGGGGATTTGGGGAACCACGGAAGCGAATATGCACTTTTCCACAGGGACCCGGAATTAACAGGAGACACGTCGGTCTCAGTGGAGTTGCCGGACGCGTTCTTCCCGGACCTGCGGGTTGGGATGCTGCGTACAGGAACACACGGTCGCAATAGCACAGTCGTGCTGAGTGCAAGTGACTGGGGGGGACACCACCACGAGGACAATCTGAATCTGATCTACTGGAAGGACGGACACGAGGTGTTGACGGATCTGGGTTATCTCTGGGACCGCCCGGACAAGGCAATGACCGTACGCACAATGGCTCACAATACCGTGATGGTTGACGGGCAGGACCAAAGGCGCGAGGGACGCGGAGGCAGCCTCCATTGCTTTGATGTGTCCTCTCGCGTAAAGATTGTGGAGGTCTCTTCGCAGGCATACGATGCCGCCAATATCTATCGCAGGTTGTGCGCCGTTATCGATCACGGAAAGGCAGGCAGCTATCTTGTAGATGTGTTCCGTGTGCAGGGAGGACGCGTTCACGACTTTCTGTTCCACGGTCCCGTGGAACAGGCTACGGTGCGCAACCTGGCAATGGAGGAATCCCAGGAGGGCTGGCAAGATCTGAATAATGTGAAAGAGGGTACTTCGGATAAGCCCTGGTCAGTTGAATTTGAAATGGATGGATCACACCGGTTTGTGGCCCACGCGCTCCCCGATGGACCCGAGCGTGTCTTTATCGGAGACGGATGGGGAGAACGGGGCAGGGGTGTGAGGGACAAGATTATGACCGGGGAAACAGTGCCCTACGTAGTAAGACAACGTGTCGGTGATCCGGCAGAAAGTACGTTTCTCAGCTTGTTCGATGTTTGCGCCTCTCCAGAATCGTTTGTTAAGGAGGTCGAGCGGCTCACGCCTGACCAGGGTGAGGGTGTAGGCATTCGCGTCGTTACCAATCTTGGAACCGACCTGATCGCCTTCTGCTCCGAGGGGAACGCGGCTACTTTTGAGACCCCGGAAGGCACGCTGGAGACCAATGGGCTGACCTGTGCCCTTTCACTCAGCCACGAGGGAGGGCTCGAATTCGGCTATCTTGCAGGGGGGACGAAGGCGAGCCTGAACGGGCACACTGTAGCCCAGGAAGCGAGTTTCCTGCAGGGGAAGATCCTGGACCAATTCACAGACGACAGGGTGAGCTATTATGTGGTAGATCGATCCGAAATGGACGGGATCGCTATTGGACGCATGTTGTGTGTTGATGGAGGGGCGTTTCCCACAGGATTTCCCATTGTGGAGGCAGATTCAGAGACAGGCCGTTTATACACCAAGATGGATGGATTGGGTTACGACGCCATGGAGGCGCTCACATGGAGGATTGTCCAGGGTGTCACGGTAGAAAGGTCCGGATAGACACGTTCAAGGCACACGCGCCGTGTACCGATTTCAACAACCACGCGAAAACCGGGTTGGACCAATACATCGGGTAGATGGCGCGAACGATGGTCCATCTTTTCGTTCACCGAGGACTCGAGATATGAGCGATACTCCCGACGTCGAAGCACTTGATGTGGCCGCAAGTGAGCCGATTCTCAAACTGGACGGGCTCGACTCACCAGTGGTCATCGATTCGATCAGGTTATTGAAAAAAGACCGGGAATATTACGTTCACGTCCGGTCCAAAGACGGTGCTGAAGGACTGGCATTCACCAACGGGCGGGCGCCGTACCTCCATCCCATCCTCACCCAGCTGGTCATTCCCTATTTCATAGGCAAGGATGCCCGCGATCTCGAAGATCATCTTTTTGGCGTGTACCGACACCAAAGCAATTATAAGCTCCTGGGGCAGGCGCTTTGGTGCCCGGTGGCGTGGGTCGAACTCGCCTTGCTCGACCTGCTGGGGAGAATCTCGGGGAAGTCCATTTCGGAACTCATGGGTGGTCCGGTGCGGGAGTGGGTGCCATTTTATGTGGCGAGTGGGAGGCGTGACAGCACGCCGGAGGACGAGGTCGAATACCTGCAAAGCCTCGTCGATGAAACGGGTGCGAAGGCTGTGAAGTTCCGGATTGGCGGTCGCATGAGCAAGAACGAAGACGCCTCACCTGGCCGCACGCCGGCGCTCATCCGGCTGGCTCGGGAAACGCTAGGGGATGACATTGACATCCATGCAGACTCGAACAGCTCCTACGATCCTCCCGGGGCAATCGAAATAGGCAGGATGCTGGAGGACATAAATGCGGTCTATTTCGAGGAGCCCTGCCCTTTCGACCATCTGGAAGACACCAAACGTGTCGCCGACGCGCTGACCATTCCGGTTTCGGGCGGTGAACAGGAGTCCAGCGAGCGGCGATTCAGGTGGATGATCGCCAACCGCGGGGTCGACATCGTTCAGCCTGATCTTCATTATTATGGTGGCCTGATCCGTTCCACGAGGGTTGCGCGAATGGCAGCCGTCGCAGGAATGCCCACCACAGTGCATATTTCAGGTGGCTTTGGGTTTGTCTATATGCTGCACTTCGCTTCGTTCACACCGGATATCGGTCGGTATCAGGAATACAAACGCGGAATCGAAAGGTATTGCGAATGGTTCGATCCCGTGCTCAAGATACAGGATGGGGCCATGACTGCCCCCACCGGACCCGGGACCGGGATTACGGATATCCAGACAATCATAAAAGGCAGCAGGTGCATGGAATGATTGCCGTAAGAACCTGAGTGGAGATGTGCGCAAAATTGGTGCGCGACAAGGCGGGAGGCCAGATGAATGCAATGATGAACGTAGAGGCAGGGGCATGGTTAGTCCTGCGGCAGATCCTTGTCTGGTTGGAGCATCAGTGAACGGATGATGGAATCCATACGCTCTCCCCCGGATGCCGGACCCCGGACTTCGGACGCCTCTCTCGTTACTCGCCACTCACATCTATAGCCTTTATCTATACATAATATAACAATTATTCATTTGTCAAATACGCCAGAACTCCTATCTTTTTATTCAACAAGTTGAAAAAGACAGTTCAAAATACAGATAAGTTCTCGTCTCAACCTCTTGAGGAGCCGACTAATGAGCAAAGTTAGAGTCGCAATCGTAGGTGTTGGCAACTGCGCATCCTCCCTGGTTCAGGGAGTGCATTACTACCAGAATGCCAAAACAGACGGATTCGTTCCCGGTCTAATGCACGTGGATCTGGGTGGGTACCACATCAGCGACGTGGAGTTCTCGGCTGCCTTCGATATTGGTAAGGAAAAGGTCGGGAAGGACCTCAGCGAAGCCATCTTCGCCGATCCGAACAACACGATCAAATTCGCCGATGTTCCGAACCTGGATGTACCCGTGCAACGCGGAATGACCCACGACGGCCTCGGAAAGTACCTCTCCGAAGTCATAACAAAGGCCGATGGTCCCACCGTGGACATAGCCGAAGTCCTCAAGGCCACCAAAACAGACGTCGTGGTCAGCTATCTACCGGTTGGGAGTGAAGAAGCCACCAAGTGGTATGTGGAGCAGATTCTGCAGGCCGGATGCGGCTTTGTGAACTGCGTACCTGTGTTCATCGCCAGTGCGGGTCACTGGCCTGAGCGCTTTGAAAAACGCGGCCTTCCCATTATCGGTGATGACATCAAGTCCCAGGTCGGCGCCACCATCGTTCACCGTGTGCTTACGCGTCTCTTCAGCGACCGCGGGGTGAAAGTTCTGCGCACCTATCAGCTAAACTTCGGTGGAAACACAGACTTCTACAATATGCTCGATCGGGACAGACTGCAATCCAAAAAGATCAGCAAGACAGGCGCTGTCACATCCCAACTGGATTATGATCTGGGTGAAGGAAATGTGCATGTCGGCCCAAGCGATCACATCCCATGGCTGGAGGACCGCAAATGGTGCAATATCCGGATGGAAGGAGAAACTTTTGGCGGTGTCCCGCTCAACCTGGAGCTCAAGCTCGAGGTCTGGGACTCTCCGAATTCGGCAGGTGTGGTCATCGACGCCGTCAGGTGCTGCAAACTGGCACTGGATCACGGTCTCAAGGGACCACTGCTGGGACCCTCTTCATACTTCATGAAAACGCCCCCGCAGCAGTTCAATGACGACCAGTGCCGGGAAATGGTCGAAGACTTCATTAAGCAGTATGGTAAGAAGTAACTCATTGTTCTGCAGCGATGTGCGAGAGGTGGACTTCCGGGAGGGGGTCCACCTTTTTTTGTGCGCTGAATAGTTCTGAAGGTCAGAACGGGTTGCCGCGACAGGGCTGAAAAAAACCCTGGATAACTTGATTTTTGCCTGTCTGCTGCCGATACTGTATAGGTAACTCCCCTGTACAACCCTAACTGGAGCAGTGCTTTGGCCGAAGAAGATGATGTTGGTGACGAGATACCAGCACGGCAAAAAGTAGCCGTTCTGATGATCGCCCTGGGTCAGGAGACCACGGCAGAGGTTATGAAATACCTCACGGACTTCGAGATCGAACAGATCGCTCAGTCCATTGCAGAACTGGATGTGGTTACCACCGAGCAGGAAGACGAGGTCCTCGAGGAATTCGAGCAGCTTCTCATTGCCGGTAAGTACGTCTCCCAGGGTGGTATGGATTTCGCCCGGGGAGCGCTGGAAAAGGCCTTGGGTCCACGCAAGGCACAGGGCCTTCTGGACCGTGTGAACAGCACCACCACCAGCGGCTTTTACATGCTCCGTAATGTGGATCCCAATCAGATCATTCCATTTATCTCCAAGGAACACCCGCAGACGATTGCACTGATCCTGTCCCAGCTTGAACCTTCGCAGTCAGCTGGTGTGGTCAACGGTCTCGCTGAGGAGCTTCAGGCCGATGTCTCCTTCCGGATTGCACAAATGGAGAATATATCTCCTCAGGTGCTGCGTGAGCTGGAAGAAACGCTGGCCACGGAACTCCAGGCGATTCTGGCTGGTCAGGTCACAGAAATCGGTGGACCGAAAGCGGTTGCCGAGATCTTGAACAGGACGGGACGTTCCACCGAAAAATCGGTTCTCGAACGACTCGATGCCCAGGATCCGGAACTGGCCGAGGAAGTGCGCAACCAGATGTTCGTCTTCGACGACATTGCCAAGCTCACCGATCGCGAGATTCAGATGATCCTGCGCGAAGTGGATTCGAAAGATCTCGCGGTGGCCCTGAAGGGTGGCAATGAAGAAATGCAGGAACGGATTCTTGGGAATATGTCCGAGCGTGTTGGAACGATGCTCAGAGAAGAAATGGAATTCTCCGGTCCTGTCCGCATGAGCGATGTGGAAGACGTGCAGCTCCGCGTGGTGCAAACGGTACGTCAGCTCGAGGAAGCAGGCCAGGTCACCATTGTGCGTGGAGAGACCAGCGACGTATTTGTCTGATTCCGAAAAACATATTAAAAAGCCCCTCCGGTCTTTGAACCGAAGGGGCTTTTTAGTTACCATTTTCCATTGAAATCACCGCTCGAATACCTCAACCACCCAAACCTGCCCCCTGTCCTCGGCCACCGCCACGCCGAACTTGGTGAACCGGTGGTCAAGAATAATGCTCCTGTGCCCAACACTCATCATCATGTAGGCATGGACCTCTTCCACCGAGGGTCCGCGAGCAACATTCTCTGCGCCCTTCTTTCGCACACCATGGGTGAACGAACCTGTAGCCACTGCATCCCACACCAGAGCCTTCGCAACTTCGGTCAGCTCATAATCCAGTTCGACCACTGCAAGACCGATATCTGTCCTCGCCTGATTGACCATATCGTAGACGCGCACCTCGGCATCATCTGAACTGCGGAAAGGCTGGACGTCCAGAATCATCTCTTCCAGTTCAGAGGGCGCGCCCACCTTGATCATCCGGTCCGCGACTACTACCGCTCGCTGGGACAGACTTGCCTGGACCTGCAGGCGAAAATAGCCTTCCTCAGCCAGTAGACTGTCCGCGATAGTGGCTGTGAAAGATTCACCTTCCCTCAGAAGTCTGGCATGGATGGGTACACCATCCGGCAGTCTGAATGCAGCAATCATCAGTTGGCCAACGCTGTCTGGTGCGGTACCCACAACGACTATCGAATCCCCCGGGCTAATCTCTTCCGGCGTCGATACGATCGAAACGATGCCCTCATGGATCTGTCCCCAGTACCGGTGGGCGTTCACATACGTCTTGATCATCATCCCGTCCGGCATCTTTTCCACACTATTGCCCGCAGCGTCGGTCTGAAGGGTCCGCCCGTCAGGATAGCGCGCCAATTTGCTTCCATTTGGGTCTGTCTGGATTTCACGCCCATCCGGATAAATCTCCAGAATGATTCCTTTCGGATTTGTCTGGATCCGCTTCCCTCCCGTTGTAATCTCCACAACAGTCCCATCCGCGAGTTGGTCTCTTCTTGACCCGTCTGCCCGCTCCAGGGACTCGGATCCGTCCTGGTGAATCGTTTGTTTGTTCCCATTGGGATACACCTCTATCCTGGACCCGTCCGAACCCTTCTGGATCTTCCTGCCATCGGCATATTCCTCGAGCGTAACCCCCGCTCCAGTCCGCGTAAAGCGTCTACCATCCGGATAAACGGTAACCTCATGTCCTTCCGCCGTTGTCGCCACCACCCGTCCATCCGCATGTTTTATTTCACGAATACCTTCGGGAACCCGAATCTCTACCTTTCCTCCTGGCTTCTTAACGTGAAGCGTCCCGTCACGAAAAGTAGTTCTTTCTGTTCCGTCCCGTAGAATTGTTCGTTCGGTACCGGTCGTGAACTTTTGCACGAGTTTGCCATCTGCGTGCCGTGTTTCCTGACTTCCATCTACATATTCCACAACCTGCTTTCCATCGGGAAACGTAACCGATGTGTTTCCGGATGCATCGACGACCTCCTGTTTTCCATCAGGATACCGGGTTTCTGTCCCACCTGCGGGAAAATCCATGACCACGCGCCCATTCGGATAGACCATCCGCTGGCGGCCGTCGGGATAGGTCGTCCACGCTCTCCCGTCTGAAAAATCCTTCTTCCTCATACCGGGGCCCGGCAGCGTTGGAGTTCGCGGTTTTGGCCATACACCGGCCAGAACCCGAACGTAGCCCTCGGGAGGGCGTTCGATCTTGTCTTCCAAACGATAGACGGATTTCTCCATCACCACCTTCTGCAAGGCCACGGCGTCTTCCAGCATCTCCCGCTGGATCACTACCTCACCCAGTTCTGTAATCGTTGACGAATACTGGTCAGGATTCATGCTCAAATGCAGATACATGAACTGTCCCAGTACCTCCTCCGTTTCCGGATTGACCACTGCCCCCCTTCCCAGAACCACCGCCGTCAGCACGCCCGCCTCGGTCCACCCGGGAACCAGATATCCTTCCGGAACCTTGTAGAGATTGCCATTCCAGTTGATCTCGAGTTTCCTTACGACCCTGACTGTATCCATCCTTACTTGATAGGTCTTTTGGGGAACCCAGATCAAGTCTCCGGCTATCATTTCTGGAGCCCGACCCATCGGCCACATCAATTGTCTGGTGAGTTCTGGGTTCGTCGTGTCAGGGACAGATCGATTCACACGCGCTTCCGAAACCAGCGCATCCTGGGTGTAGCCACCGGCCGCCTCCAGATATTGACCCGATGACCAGCCCTTCGAAAATGGATACGGGCCCGGATTCACGACCGCCCCGGAAACGGTCACGATTTCCTTCTCTCCGCAACCTGCCAGCACCAGAAACAACAACATGCACGCAGCTCTACAACTGGACATGAATTCCCCTCCCGGCCATTGGAGAAAAGGCGCCGAAACCCGAATTCCGGTTCTCGACGCCATTTTCGTTTATTGCTGGAATTTGAACTCCGATTCCTACTGAATTGAAAAAGTTGTGGTTCCCACAGTTGTCTGTCCCGACACCTGGTCTGTGATTTCGATCTTGAGCAACTGCTTTCCAGGTTCCGTATTCGACATGTCCAGTTCGAGATATCCTCTGTCGTCC
>CAVOEZ010000008.1:0-19324 GCA_963694355.1 Latescibacteria bacterium UBA2968
CGTCTCCGGTACACGCCCCTTCTTCCACATATTCTGACCGCCAAAATACCCGACCACGATACGTGCCTTCCGCTTCGTGAATGCCGGGATCTCGGGTTTCGTCCAGGGTTCTGTCAGAGGCTTGAATGCAGTGCGGTCGCCCAGGTTATTTACAAAGAAAATGTCCTCCGCTTCATAGAAGGTGTCATAGGGGTCCTGCTTGCGTCGCGCCAGGTCCACAATAGCGGTCGCAATGCCGTTCGAATGGCCCGTGTCCGCTATCGGCGTTCCAACTCGGTTAATGACCATGCTCCTTCCCCACGCCGCCCCCTGCATGCCCATCTCATACCGGTTCGTAATGTAGGTCTTCGGATCGGAATACATCGCCGTTACCATAAAGGCATGGCTGTCCAGTGCCCGCGCCTTCAGCAGAGGCAGCCACTGGAAGTGCTCACGAAATCGCTCAGGGAAGTGCTGCCAGACAAGGATCTCCGCGCCCTTCATCCGCTCAACCGCGTATACTTCCGGGAAATAGAAGTCGGTGCCCAGACTGAAGCCCAGCACACCGAAATCCGTCTTGAATACTGCAAGATCATTCCCAAGTGCCATCTCATCATCCGGCAGACCGTGTGTCTTGCGATATTTCCCAACCATCTCACCCTTGCGATCCAGCAGGACCGAGGTGCAGAAGGTCCGACCGTCCAGAGCCGCTTCCATCATCGCCACGGCCAGATACATCTTGTGCGTCCTGGCAAGATCAGCGAATTCAGCCAGGTCTTCCAATTCCTCGCCTTCCCGGAAAGAGAGAAAAGGAGTGATGGGTGCCACCACCAGATCCTGTGGCTGCCGCTCAGCCGCCGCCCTGATTTCGCCAAGGACATAAGCCTGGTTCCATTTGGTAGAATCGTCAAGCAGACACAGGGCTGAAAGTGTAACGGATCGGGTCTTCTGCTTGTCTCCTGCCCACGCCCTGGTGCACATCAGCACGGAAGACAGCAGAAAACCAAATATGAAAAGGATGACCTTCATAATTCTAGCCTTTTAGAATATTCTCGCAGCGCGAAGTCGATGTCCTTTGCCGAAATAGATATCTTGGCCCACGATCGGTCCCGCGACGCCAAATCCTCGACTTTCTTCGACTACGACTCGAACGTTTAAAGAATTGGGATCCAGTTGATAGATGCAGGAGGATGTAAATCCATAGATCATGCCGTCAGGTCCCATTTGCAAACCAAGATCGAGCGGGCTCCCGTTCGGCAATGCAATTCGATGCGTAAATTTTCGGAGTTCCGGCTCGAAAACAAAAATCTCGTCATCGCCCTTCCCACGCAGGGTTCCAAACAGCTTTCCATTCGGCCCGGTAAGCAACGCGTTGAACGCCGAAACATGACGGTCTACCGTACCTTCCCAGACCTTTTCTCCCTTCTCATAGTCGAACAGGAAGAGGACTGCCTGATCTACCTTGGGACGTGTGCCACTGCCGCCCGAAACAGTCGTTCCAACTGCGATCAATCCCTCACGCTCCAGGTGAGCAAGGGTATAACAACTCGCATCTCCCACAATCCGGTAATAGGCCTTTTTGTCACCGGTTGCCGGATCATAGTACGAGAGGGGACCGCCCCACCGTCCGTAGTCCGGCATTGAAGCCACCCAGACCCGACCCTTCGGACCGGTGAGTGTTGAGCGCGGCCGATACGAGATATCATCGATTCGCCCCAGATCGCTTGGATTGTCCTGTTCGGTCTTTCCGAAGTGGTAGGGACGGTCAGGATCATACACGGAAAGCCTGGAACCGGTATATGCGGAGATATACAGCTTGCCGTCCAGGTTCCCCATTGAATAGGCCTCGCCACCTGTACCGGCACACTTCCCCAGACCAACCATTTCTCCAGTCCCGGGAGTATACCTGAACAGATGTAACGGCAGAATGCTCGAACCGTAAATCAGCCCATCCGGTCCTTCGTGGATGTAGAATATATCACTGCCCTTGGCTTCGTAATCCAGGTGGAAAATCTTTGTCTCCCCATCCGGCTTCGTGATCTCCAGAGTGCGATAGACCCAACCGCCGCTGTCAGAAAACCTGAACTTGCTGCCGTCCGGAAGAACGGGTCTTGGAAATCCTTTCGGAATTGTCTCCACTGGAACAGCCGTTGTTCCTTCGATCCTGAAATTGCCCAAGCTGGACTTGATGTAAAGAAACCGGTCTGAACCTTTGTGAAGGCTGATGGTGGCTTCACCTTTTGTGGTCACCGGCCCCACAACCTGTTTTTCTCCGGTATCCGGATCCAGAACGACCACGTGTGGTTTCGTCTGCCGGATCAAACTGGCCACCTTGCCATCCGCATTGACAAGCGGATAACAATACATATCCACCTCGTCCATCCGCCCATATCGGATGAACTCCCCGGTGGCAGGAACGTAGCACGTGAGGTCTGCAGTTCCATAGCTGCCTACCCATATTCTTCCCTGCGCATCTTCATCGATCTGACAGGGGAAACTGGCCTTGCCTGGATTGATCGCCCCGAGGTCGAGAAGCGCGTCTGCCTCCGGATCGAAGCAAAGTAAATGCCCGGCATACGCCGCACCGATATAGAGTTTACCGGTGCTGCTCATCAACGTTGTGATCGGGTAGTTCGATTTTTTGACACCCGACATGAACTGTCGAAACTTCCCCGTTTCAGGATCGATCTGCAAAACGAAGAAATTGTCCGCCTGCTGGCCCATTACCGCATAAAGACATGGCTGTCCCGCCTGATTGAAACCGGCGTGCAGCCGTACCTTCGTTACCGCTCTGACTGGGATACCGATATCCCGAATCTGATTCAGTGTCGCCTCGTCCGTCGCTTGCCCATCATCTACTCCTGCAACCAAAATGGTAAGCACGAACACGAGGATCCAGATCAACCCGCTCTCCTTTTTCGTACGCATCACACGGCCTCCCTTCCACCCATTGTCAAACTAACCGGCCTGGCGTGTTATCTTGACCAGGCTTCTCCCACCCCCAACTTCTCTTCGTTTCCTGCTTTAAATACCAGGGTCACGATTCTCTGATGACGCTGCGATCTCTCTATTCAACCTCGTCGAGCAATGCGAGCAAATTACCACCCTCGATCTTCTCACAATCGGTATCGCTCAGGAAGGGCATGTATCCGAACAGACCAAGCGTTTGTGGGAAACTCAACCAGTCCAGACTGGGCGTGAAGTCCGATGCCCAGAGCAGCCGCTCCACACCGAATGCATTCTTCAACGCTTCCACATAGGGCCAGGTGGCGCGATGCGGATAATCGTGCCGTGGATCAGTGATGGCGTAAAATCCGCTCAGCTTGACCCGGGCTTCCGGATATGTAGCCAGATCGAGGACCGTTCCAATGCCTTCTTGCACACCGTCTTCCGAAGGAGGACTGCCAACCTGTGTGGGTCCACCCAGGTGCGACATCACCAGGCGAAGGCTGGCGTGCCTGCCCAGAATTTGCTGCCAGGCGATCCAGGCCTCACCGCTCGAGTTTACGCTAACCAGCCAGTTCCTGGAGGCCAGCCACTCCCACACCTCGTCCGATATCTTGAGCAGCGCCGCCACACGATCATCACCGGATATGTACAACGTAATTCCCACGAATCCTTCCGACTGAAATCGTTCCAGGTCCTCGATTATTGGAGGCTGTGTTGCATCCACGTAGGTAGCCGGATACACCCAGTCGTATTTCTTCTGCATCTTGACCAGATAGTTGTGATTGTCGGCACACCAGGGAAGATCGGCATAACCTACGATCAACGCGGCGGTCACACCATGCTCTTCCACGAGTGAATCGTATAGCACTGCCTCGTCCACAGCAATTCCCAGTCGCTTGATAAAAGAAGCCTGGTATCCCCCTTCGAAGAGATGAATATGTGCGTCTGCACGATCAGCCATGTTTGACCTCCATACGTTCCAATGAAATATTTACGCGAGTTCCCCGATCAGATCATCCTGCGGTGCCAACTTTTGCCCCCATAATTTCCTGATAGACTTCGACACCCCGATCCAGCTGCGCCAGCGAGATCCACTCGTCGGCAGTGTGCCCCTGGGCAATATCGCCTGGACCCAGAACCACAGCCGGGATCCCCGCCTGTCCAAAGGTGCTTGCGTCAGTCCCATAACCGACTCCCGCGACTCCGTCAGGCAATCCCAATCGACCCAGTGCGCCCTGGACCACGCGCGCGAATGCCTTCCCCATATCAGGATCCAGGGGAAAGTCGACCATGTCGGGTGCTTCCTGGCAAACGACTAGATCCGGATCTTCTTTCCGAAGACCCTCAAGCACCTGCTCTACCAGTGGGAGAACTTCCTCGGTGGATTCTCCGGGAACCACCCGCCGATCGAGGTGAATTTCGCAGCGCTCGGGGATGATATTGATCTGTACGCCTCCCCGAATGATATTGATGCTGCACTGAGCCTTCCCCGTCAAACTGTGTTCCGCGGAGAGAGAAGGAACGTATTGAGACTCGATCGCATCGATGACCCGCGACATCATCGAAATCGCCGACCGCCCTTTTGAGGGATCGGAACTGTGTGCCGCCACACCTTCGGTCACGATTCGCCAGCGGACAACGCCATTGTGGGCGCCCACAAGCGCCAGCAGGGTAGGCTCACCTACGACAACGCCAGAGGGTCGCCATCCCAGTCCTGGAAGTTGATCTTTCACAAAGGTCCTCACCCCGGACTTGCTGACTTCCTCGTCCAGCGTATAGAGAATGCCAATGTTATTTCCGCCTGTTCCTCCATCTCGGTAGTTTCCGAGAGCCCACAGCATGGCGGCTCCGGTGCCTTTCGTATCGCAGGTACCTCTCCCGTACATCCTGCCGTTTTCGATTACGCCCTCGAACGGTGGAACCGTCATCCCTTCGACTGATACTGTGTCCAGATGACTCTCGAAAAGGACCCACGGTGCGTCATCAGACACGATGTGCGATACCAGGAGATTGAAACCCGCTCCCGAAACCGGCAGCCGCTGAGCCTTCAGCCCCATCGCACCGGCTTGCGCCTCGAGATGGAGAGACAGATCCAGCTCGACGTCCGGTTTCCCGGAAATTGCCGAATTCACAGTATCGAATTCCACCATGCTTTGCAGCAGTGACTGACACGAGTTGTACTTCACTTGTCCTCGCCTCCAGGGTTTGGCCGGTTTTCAGGCGTGCCGTTCCTCGAATGTGGCAATGGCCGCCTTCGCTGCGGTCATCGACGTCTCGACGCGCTCACGGAAGCCACCCTTCATCGTCATCCCGGTCTCGATGGTGAATGCGGGTCCGTATTTGCTGGCCCCATAATCTGCCAGATTCAGGCCTTCTCCGCGCTCCTGGGCGATCAGCCAGAACACGCCGGGCTCGGTCGTCTCAAAGAAAGACCCGGGCAGATAGCCTTCAGGAGCGATGTTCGCGCCCGACGCCTTCACCGCCGAAATCATCGCGTCTGCCATCCGCACTTCCCATTCCTCGTCCGCTTCTGTCTGCTGGTGACGCGCAGAGAACCAGAACCCGTCGCCCCCGTATTCATGGAGGTCCAGCGTCAATCCCGGCTTGATTTTCGCCATCAGATCGCGCGTACATTTTGGTTCCACAGGCGCCCACGCGGTATCGTGAAATCGGTTGATGTGCAAAATCTCGCCGTCTGGAGTTACGATCAGCGAATAAGCGCGCTGGCAATGTGCCGTCCCTTCGATACCGTCTTCACCCGAAGGATAAAAGATGCGCCTGCCGAGAAGCGGCTCCAGAAAATCCACGCCCTTTTCGAATTTTCCAAGCAAGCCCGTAGTAGAGTATCCGTATTCTCCAATGATGGCCAGCAGGGTATCACCTTCCTCGTAAAGAACTTCCCCTTCAGCTTTCAGTATTTCCCGTACTTGTGCAACAGATGTGACCTCCGGGATTTCCCCCATGCTCAGACCCATCACATAACCATACCCGTTCATCCCCATCGGGTCGCGGCTGGGAATTAAATAGACTTCGTGGTCCGTCTCGATCTCACTCAGCAAGGTCGCACCGGCACTTACGCCGGCCTGCTCGGTCGAATGACTCCCCGCACTGACAAATATGGCCGGCTTCTTGTCTCCTCCTGCCTTGAACGACACCACGGGCGCCCCATCTGGCGCGCATCCAAGCACCGTTGGTTCGAGTCCTTTCCCCTGAATCCATTCCAGCATATCCGCATATCGATCAAAAATCTGCATACACACTCCTTGGCTATCGGCTGACATCATCTGGTGAAAGATCAACTCCATTTGCTTGAACCAAAGGGTCAGCGCCTTATTCTACGCCGACCCATTTCGAGCACAGAATCTCTACCTCATCGCACGGTATCATTGGATAATCTCTTACCGTAACCGTGTTTCCCGCCGCCGATTCGATCTCGAATCCGGTCACAGGTCCATCCCCAACAATCACATAGTTACCCACCACTGAATTCGGATCTTCCAGAGCGTCAGCCAGGTTCAGGGTTCTGCCCTCAACTGAGGACACCTTCAGCTTCGTGCTCGCCTCCGGGAGAGAAATCTCGAACTCACCGCATTCGAGTGTCGTCCCTTTCAACAAGTATCCCCGTTCCGCCTTGCCGTCATCGTCGACAGATACGAAAGCGAATTCGCCACCCGCTGTCACCGGTCCGTATTCCCGAACCTCCTGATCTCTGGTCGAAATGATGTAATCGGTTCGGCCATCTATCTTGACCTCGATAGCGACCACACCAGACTCGGTGTCGTTCGTGATCACCCTGGCCGACTCGATTTGGGAGCTGTTTCCCTTGTAGGACGTGATCACGGCCGCGAACTGAGTGGACAGCGGCTCTCCGTCCTCAGATCGATTCTCTGCAATTACCTGTCGCACAGCCGGTTTCGCCAAATCTTCTGGTGTGCCGACGCGCCAACCTGGCGCATCCGCAAGAATCACACGATCTGATCGATCCAGCAGCGTCAGATCCAGCTTTACGCCATTGTTGTCCCACGTGACCGATGTAGATCCCTCCGGCGCAATGGATCGCGTATTTTCCAGCCAGAGCGACCAGGTATCGCTCATCTCGATCGGTTGGGGATCAATCGAATCCGGCGAGGTGTCTCCTGGTGCACCATCACTGTGGAAATTGTATTGATGTACGCTTCCGCCTTTGACACGGAAGATGTCGACCACGTAGGATCCGCCATCGGGTGTGGTGATCATGGCGAGCGTTCTGCGGTATTCCTCACACTGGGGGTAGACATTGACACCGGCGGCCTGCATCACTTCGACACCGGGACTCGCGCCGAATAATTCGAGATTGGACCCGCTCTCCCGAGTGCCCTGCTCTTCCTCGTCCACAACCACGAGATTGTGAGAAAGACTGCTCTTCGTCCAGACTTGTCCGCCGCGACCGTCCGGCAATCGCTGACCGCTTCCGGAAAAGTACCCCCTGTCGGTAGCCATCTCCACCCCGTGCGCCCAATAGCAAAGACTCAGAATATCCTGTTGACGGTGGCTTGTGCTCAACGTCCAGTTGTGTTCGTTTCCATTGAGATAAAGGGCGGTCTCTTCAGGTTTGCCTCCTCGCAGTACACCTACGTGCCAACCGGGAAACCATTCCGAGTTCAGCGGAAGCGTCTTCGTTCCATCCGTGGTCAGATCCGCAGGACGATACCACAACGCATATTCACTGCCCTTTTCGGCCAGTGGGGCATCCTGAACGATCTCCAGAACCCCGGCGAATTCACCTCCGACACGAGAGGCTAGCATTTCTGCAGATAGGAGGTCCGCACCGGTGTTCACCCGGGTGTCCCCGATAACAGGCATCATATTTCCGGGCGCCAGCAGGCGTGTCAACGACTGGAGCGAACGATTGAGCTGCCCTTCGGAAAACATGTCCACATGGTCCAGTCGCTCACCTTCGCTGGGTTCATAGCCAGCCGGATCCGAGTATCCGTGGAGCAAGTCTGCCGCCTCTCTTGCATTGGACAGGTTGTGTGCCGAGTAGGCCGGAGACTCGGTGTAGAATCCATCGTGGTGATATCTCTCGTTCAACACGCGATTGAAAAGCTTCAGTGCGCCGTGAACGCGCTCCGGTTCATTCCGAAGGATTCCTACCGTGGCACTCAAAGCGTAAACAGCTGTGCCCTTGTTGCTCAAAGACACCCAGTGCTCCATGTCTTCGCATCCTGCGAGGATCAGATCGTCCAGTATCCGTTTCTCGGTTTTATCATCCAGTATCCGGTTGCCATGATCGTCTTGAGCGTCATGAATCAGGTCGTAGGCGACCGACAGGAAAAAAATCGGTCCGGCGTCGCTCCCCTTTCCGTGAACATTCATTCGGCCGGCGCCCCAGAACCCGTTATTCATTGTCGAATAGTCTTCGAACTGGTGGAGATTATACGCGTGTCGGATCGCCCCCTTGGGGAATCGTCCCCCACGCGGCCCTCCCTCTGCCTCTACCCTTCCCATATTCTTGGCGACATCGGCACCAGGCAGATCTGCAATGCTGCCGTCATAAGAGTGATAGAGATAATTTGGAAAGACCTGGGCAAACCGGTCCAGAATCCATATAGCCCACTCCGCGTAGGCAGTTTCTTCGGTAATAGCATAAAGCTTTGCAAGCGTAAGACATTGCGACCACGCCCAGTTCGCCTTCCGATACCGGATGTGACCGCTGAAACTGGTCATTGTTGGTTTGTCCCCCAGCCATTTGAGCGCATGTTCATTGCGCTTATCCGGTTCCGCCAGTTCCTCCTTCGTCTCATAGTAGGTGAACGTTTGGCCCATGTTTGGGCACTCCAACACGCCCGTTTCCGGATACGAACCATTGGGAAAAACGGTCCCGCATGTCGCACAGGCGATTTCCTCCGGCCGCTCCGCGCTCCAGTCGAAATGTCCATTTCCCATCAGCGATTGTTTGCCCACACAGTGTGGGCAATTCTGGCCATAATGAGTTCCGGGGGTCAACTCGGGGATGAGGTTCTGAATGGACTCTCGGTCCTTTTTCATTACGCCTTTCGAGGATTCCTTCCATCCTGCAACGATATCCTTCGCCCATTCGTATCGTTTTGCATTCTCACGAGCATTCCCGATATCAGCAGCCTTGTACTGGGTACGGGGTTCAGCACAAGCTGGATTGCATCCAGAGACCAGGGTGATTACACACAGGATCAGGACAGGAATCGCCCATTTTGACAACCACGCGGCCAAAACTGGAGGACAGAGAAACACCCCCACCAGAACAACTGACAAGCTCCCTGCGCCTTTGATTGCTTTAACATACCCGGAACTCATTGCGCTTCTCCTGTTTGTGTTGGTACTGCCTTCTGTAACGCGAAGTCTCCGTCGACTGAGTATCAATACGCTCTGCGACCGGATCTCGATTCTTACCTTGGGTCCTGTTAGTGAATGAACCATATCCTGTCGGCCTACTAGGATGTGCTGCTTTCCCTCAGTGCGTGGGTGAGTTCGTGGAGCTCGAATACATATCCGAACATCGTGCTCGTCTTCCACAACGCATACTCGAGGTTTCGCTCTCCAACTGCCGATTCCCTGTTTTCTATCGCGACACATCCGCCTCTTATGGCCGAACACATATATCCTTTTCTACCCATGTCAGACATCCCGCAGGGGGAGAACCAGAGACACCAGTTGAGTGCCCATCCCGTATAGAGAATATGATTGATGCCGCGATTCTCGAGCAGACGATGCAGTTGCCATGCGTGCTCTGCAATAATGTCATTCCCTGTCGGGGTGAATACTTCGGGCAGCGAAAAAGGATGTTCGGGAACGACCTCCGGTTTTGCCTTAGGGCTATCGAACACATCTTTAGCGTGCTGTGACCGCCAGTCTCTCCTCACGGATTCAGCGTCCTGAGGTGGCGGCTCCCCGGCCTCCTTTTGACACGATTCCCATATATCTCCAGACTTGTGGTAGTCCGCACTCACGCCCACGTGAGCGACCAGCAGACCTGCCTCGCGCGAAGCCTGAATGAGACGAGGCATCCGGAAAGTCATCACATCCATCGTACGCGGTACCCACTCTACGGTTCCCAGTCCCCCGGGATCCTGTGAATCTGGACCCCATTCCGTGAATTCGTTCAGTCCCGTATCTGGAAAATGCATCATCGCCAAACAGCACGATGAGAGATCCAGGTCTCGCACCTCCGATGCCCATCCGTGAAACCCTTCGGCTGCGGTGGACCATTTCGAAAAGTCCGCCGGATAATGACGATACATATGCCACGGTATCTGAATCGTTTTCGCCATTCCTCAGTCCCTCCAGAGCCGATCTTTTAGCCGTGATCGTAAAGTAAAAATGCCGTGTTCCCGAGCAAAAATCCTTTGTCCTCCTCGGACAAGAAACCCATGGCTTCTTCGATTACACGAAAGCCCACTGCATCTCCCCTTTGAGGATCCTCCGGAAATCCCGTACAGCCCAGCATCCGTTGAGGTCCAAATGAATCATACACAGCCTCCACGTAGGGATGAACATCTTCGTGCGGCCATGGAAGTCTGGAAATCCCATCGATTCGCGTGGCCTTCACGAACAGATTCGGGTGCCTTGCGGCTTTCAGCAGAAGACTGAAATCCCCGCCAGGTCCTTCATCGAGATTTGGCTCACCCAGGTGATCGACAATGATGTTCACCTCCGGAAACCGCTCGAGCATCGGCTCCAGAAATGGAATCTGATCGCATCGACCGAACCACGTAAGCGGAACGCCAAGATCTCTTGCAGCACCCCAGAGTTCGTTCTGGTCCTCTCTGGACAACCACGACGGATCTTCGTCCTTTATGGGATACAGTCGCATGCCTTGCACCCCGAACTCCTTGTGCAGTCGCACCAGGGTATCGGCTGCTCCCGGTTTCGACGGATCGATCAGGGCTACGCCGTGGAGCCGGTCAGGAAATCGCCGCAGACAGTCACACATATAACTGTTGTCGTATCCGTGATACATACACTGAATCATTACCGTTCGGTCAATTCTGTTCAAATCCATATATCTGATCAGATCTTCAACAAGACCCGGATAGATCGGCCTTGCTGTAGACATCTGATCATTGTGCGGAAATGGCTCCCCACCCATCGTCCAGACGTGAACGTGCGAGTCGATTCTCAAGATGACCTCCAATCCTGGGGGGAGTTATCACCCGGATCCAAATAGAATGTGGCCAACTGCTCAGCCTTTCTCTCGATCTCACCCTCTGTGGGTGAGGATTACGCGATCCACCTGGTTTCTATTCGCTCGACAAGCCAATCAAGTATGCCATCTCCCCTGCTCGGATCGAACCGAACCGGCGCATCGCCCAAACAGATCCCTTGACCGGGGCAGTGATCGTTTCCAGCACGTCTCCCCTGGGGTCAACAATCTGAGCCAGCGCCATACCCTCTCGCACAACCTCTCCCATCTCTGCTGTTGCCTTGAAAATACCGGTCGCTGCACAATTCACAGGTTTGGTAACGGTCGGTGCGTGTTCCTGAGCATCGATCTCCCCGCCCACCATCTGCATTGCTACCAGCATCCGGTTCAGGCCTTCGGTCAACGGGGCGACATCGCAGGCGAGCAATCCGCCGCGCCCTCTGACCTCTGTGCCAATTGCAGGAATACCCGCTCGTGCGATAGCGCCATTGAACGTCGCAGTCGAATTTGGTGAAGGAGGAATCTCCCATAGCTGGGGAACGCCAAAAGATCTCGCCATTTTGCGCGACTGTGCTTCACTCTGATCTCCCGTGGGGTGATAACCCACCATCGTCAGATACTCGTAGCGGGTTCCACCACTGTGGAAATCGACAAACAGGTCATTGCTTCCCAGCAGTCTCCTTACAAGCCCGAATAGTGTAGCCGCCAGACGCTGAGTCGGAGACCCATTCACGTCTCCCGGAAACTGTCGGGCAAGATTGAGACCATCGGTGTGTAGGGCCGATTCCCTGGATTGCGCCCCAAAAGCAAAGGGATTTGCAATGGGCAAGCCGATGAAGTTCCCCTTCAACGATTCCGTGTCGAGCTCCCGAAAATAATCCTGGATCGCAACGATGCCCTCATACTCGTCTCCGTGTACGCTCGCGGAAACGAACACGGTTGGACCTGGCTGGGTGCCCTTTCCGACGGCAATTGGAACACTCACTCGATCCATCAGGTCATCGGTCAGGATTAGTTCGTGCCACGCGTGATGGCCTGAGTCGAACTGCGCCGGATCGAACATCTCCGCTGAAATCGCTTCCTCATCCGTCGGACTCATATACAATCCTTTTTCGTAGATTGTTTCTGCAACACCATTCAGCTATGCCTTCCAACCCACATCGATACTCGTATACCCATCCGTGTATCGCTGCAAATGATCTGGCAAATTCTCAAGAAACCACTTCCCCGACTCTGGTATTTCCCAGGGAATTTCGATTCGGTGATTCCTGTCGCGAAATCCAATGGCACAGGACAGCCGGGTGTCGGGAAGACGGTTGGGAAACGCCCCGTGGTAAGTTCGGTGAGCGAAAACGATCATATCACCCCCATTGGTAAACAGTGGGATCAGACCGGGGATATCGAAACCATCATAGGCTTGCTCGGCTTGATCTTCGGGATAAAACGACCGCATATCCGCCGTCATTTTGAAACCCTCGGGACCCTTCCAGTTTTCCACATGGGAATCCTCGATTACGCAGAGTCCACCGTGCACCGGTCGCGATCCAGTGAGATAGAACCACTTTCCTGAAGGCCAAAGCCCACGGTTGAGCACATCGCCTGAATTCTTGACGCCTTTGGAATATCCCGACCAGTCAGTATGCCACCTCACCGGTTGCGATCCCGACATTCGGATGATTGCAGCCGACCTGTGAAGGGTCAATTCGTCATTTCCAAGCAGATGCCTGTGGATATCCATAAAGGGCTCGTAATCCAGAAGATCCCACGCTCCGGGGCCCGACTCGACCCAGGCGTGTCGTGTTTGGCTCTCCCCGGGCCCAAGGGTACCATCCGGATCCGTGCCATCAAATACGGCTTGCTTCAACCGATTCACAATTGCCGGTGGCAGCACATCCTTGATAACTGCGTACCCGTGCGCCGCCAGACATTCGCTCATCGCGTCGAGCTCATCTGTCTTGAATTCATATCTGTATCCCGGATCTGGCTTTTCAATATGTGAGTACTCTGTATTCATCGTTCTTCTCCTTGAGCCTGCTGCGGGGTTCTTGAACACCTGGTTTACATTCCCGAAAACGCCCAACGATCACTCCGCATGTTCGAGCGGAGTCGAGAACAACCGATCACCCAACTCCAATGGGCTTGATATCTGTCCATCTCGCCTTCGCCTCTGTGCCCCAACGGGGCACCGCATCTTAGCCAGGGGTTCTTGAACCCCTGGTATACGTTCCCTCACCACATCGCCTTCGCCCCTGTGCCCCAACGGGGCACCGCATCTTAACCAGGGGTTCTTGAACCCCTGGTATACGTTCCCTAACCCCATCACCTTCGCCTCTGTGCCCCAACGGGGCACCGCATCTTAGCCAGGGGTTCTTGAACCCCTGGTATATGTTTCCAAAAACCCCCTACAACAAAACCTCTCACTTCTATCCCAACGATCACTCCGCGTGTTCGAGCGAAGTCGAGAATAACCAATCACCCAACTCCAATGGGCTTGATACCTGTCCATCCCAACTCCCCCGCAAAATAGGAAAACGGGTCTTACATGCAAGCATCCTTCTATGTGCGCCTGCGTCAATTTTAAAATCGCTATCAATTCTGTTACAGCGTGTTATTATATGACTGACGTTAACAGGTTCACCACTCACTGATATTCGGGGATTTACAATGGCAACTTCAGATGCTCGCGGTTGGATGCACCCCGCAGGATTTCTCGATGTGGCAACATTGGAGGAAATTAAGGGAAAGATTGAGACCCTTGATTGGGCCAAAAACGTCGTGGAGACCCTGGATGCCGCAGTACAACCCTGGTTGAACCAGCCGATTGAAAGACTTGAACAGCTGATGCCCAAACGCAAGATGCAGGTCTACTGGCTTTTGATCTGTCCCGAATGCACGGCACGTCTCCCTTTCGAACCCTTCAATGATCAGGATGCCACCTGCCCCACCTGCAGGAAAACATATCCCCTCGAAGAACAGTCCGTCGCTCTGCATTTCAAGGGGGCGTATTCGGGTACACTGTATGAGGGTTGGGGATGTTCCTACATCCAGGAACTCGCCAGAAAAGCACAGGAACTGGCCTTCCTCTACAACCTCGGCGCGGACCGGTCCTATGCCGAACGCAGCGCAGCCATCCTTAAACTCTTCGCCAAACACGTTCAGTCCCTGCCGGTCAAGGGCAGCGGCACGCAGCACGTCATCTGGACATACAATATGGAGGGTGACTGCGTCATCGTCCTCGCCCTTTCAGAGACCTACGAACTGTTGAGATCTACCGAAGGCCTGTTCGAACCCGGGGACCATGGAAGTATCAAGATGGATTTGCTGAAACACTGGTCGGACTCGGTGTTTCGAGTCGAAACGGACAGCAGTCCACGGCACAACGGCATGTACTCCTATCTCAGTTCGGTCGCGCTTGTGGGGTGCGTCATCGAGGATTCGGACTATGTGGACTGGGCATTCGGCCACAGAGACTACGCCAACGATCTTCGACCCGATCATCACAGCCTCAGCTGGCTTACAGCCAACAACTATCTTGAAGACGGCGCTTTTTGGGGACTTTGCAGCGCCTACCATCTATATGCCCTGGGTCCGAATTGTCGTGTCCTTGTACTTGGACACCGGCTCTCGAAACAAATGCCCGACCTGTTCCCTCCGGATCTGTATGACGAGCTGCATCCCGATAATCCCAGATCTCGAGTCCTCCGTGGAGCCATCAAGTGGTTTACCGCCCAGACCTTTCCCGATCTCACAATCGCGCCTACCGTCGATATGGGCGGTCGAGTCGGGCTGCACTCTTATCCGCTGACTGCAGAAATCGGATACAGATATCTTGGCGTGGATGAAGTAGGATCCTATCGCGAACTCAGGGAGGGCGACCGCGGACTTACGGGTCTCCTGTACGGCGTCGACAACATCGAGGAACGCCCCACGCCCTATGTGAGCACCAACCTGTCTTCGGGCTATGTCTCTCTAAAGCGTGAGTACAAAGGAAATAGAATGTATGCGGGTCTGAACGCTCTGTTGCCAGGGTCAGGACACGCACATGGAGATCGCCTGAACCTGCTGACGTACTCTTGTGATCGCATGCTTACGGGTGAAAAAGTTACCAGATACGAGTATCCCGATCAGCGGACCTACAGCGGCGCCTCTTACGGACACAACACGGTAACCGTCGACGAAACATCCCAGATACACGGCAACGAACTCGAGGGCGAGCGTGTTCCGCATATCTCCACATTTTTGGATCTCCCTGCTGCCCAGGTAACCCAGGTCCAGTCAGATCGAGTCTATGACCAGACCGATGTGTATAGACGTACGCTGTGTCAATTCGATGGCTATCTCCTGGACATATTCCAGGTGCAGGGTGGGGAGAAGCATGACTGGTTTTTCCACGGAATTGGAGATGAACCCCATTTCACAATTCCGATGGAAGAAAGAACCGGATTTCAACCTGAACGCTATGTGGTCAGAGGTAGTGATGCCTACAAGGAGGGCAACGCAGACGAAACCTTTGCGGCAACCTGGCGCATCGCTGCAGATCCGGAAGCCTCGGAGTCAGGAAGGAAGAGAGACGTCTTTTCACGAGTCACCGTGGCTGGGATACCTGGTCAGCAAGCCTTTCTGCTGGACACCTACCCTAACCCTGGCAGACACAGCCTGATGGTTCGTCACCGGGAAAGTAACGGACCCTTTGTAGCCATTCACGAGGCATACCATGAAAACCCCTATGTCACAGATATGAAGATGTTACCTGGGGATTCTGCTGCTGCCATCAGGATTTCGCATCGAGATGGAAGCGCTCGCCTCGTGATGCTTGGAGCCGGCTCTGATTCAGATAACCTGAGAATGTCCGGATCGCTCTGCGCCCTGGAATTCGACTATTCAGGTACCCTCCGTAGCCTGATTCTGGTAGATGGCACGGAAATCCGCTACGGTGACATGCGAATTCAGACAAACAGAAAATCCAGTATATCCCTATCCGTAGATGACAAAAACTTGCAGATCGTATCGAGTCCTGTCATCGGCTATGACACCATCGAGGGTGAACCGGTCTACATAAACGGTTATGACACGACGGTCCAGCTCGACTTCCCATCAGATTTGGCGCCAGGTCGACAGAGAATACAAAAACGGCTGCTCATTCCCGGGCAAACGAAAAACGGGCCGGAGCCCGTTGTGATCCCTCTATAATTGTAGTGCCTCCGCAGGCCACGCTTGTGTTTAACAAGGGATAGGGAGATTTCTCTCCCCATCCCTTACGATCCTGATTACTTCCTGCTTCCGCTCGCATCGGCGATCTTGGGACTGCCCGGCCCAACTGCACTTCTCACGGCGAAGTGATCTTCCCGGGATAAAACCTTTCCCATCGCTCCTACCGCCTCCTGAATCTGGTCAGGGGTCTTGATCCCGCATATCGCCACTTGAATCGCCGGATGCATCAACGTAGCGGCCAGAACCAGTTGGTATATCGTCAGGCCATTTCTTTCCGCAACCGGACCAAGACTTCGTACCTTCGCACACAATTCCTTGAACCGTTCACCCTGGAAATCCGGGTGATTGCTCCGGAAATCCTTGAATGATTCCTCCCCGGTGTATTTTCCGCTGAGTAAACCCTTGTGCATCGGTGAGTAAATCATCACACCGACGTTCTCCGCCTGGCAATAGGGCAGCAGATCGGTTTCGCCCGCTGGATCGATCACACTGTAAGAAGGCTGAACGACCGAGTATGCGCCAAACTTTCTTTGTGCCCGGCATTGCTCAACCGAATGGTTGCTCAACCCGTAGTGCCTTATTTTTCCCTGTGCCTTGAGCTTTTCCAGAGCTTCAGCAACATCCGCCAGCGGAGTGAGTGGATCGTACATGTGCAGCAAATACAGATCTATTGTATCCACACCCATTCTCTCGAGAGACACCTCGCAGCGCGCGGCAATGTGCTCCGGAGAGAGATCGGGATATCGGGTACCATCCTCATTGAAGTGATTGAACACCTTGGTAACCAGCACGACTTCGTCTCTGGGTAACGGTTTGACCGCTTCACCCAATACCCGTTCGGCCTCCCCATCTCCATAAGCCTCGGCCGTATCGAAAAAGTTGATCCCTTTGTCGAATGCCAGCCGCATAGCTGCGATTGCATCTTCCTTGGACTGCTCTCCCCAGAATCTGGGACTCAACTGCCAGGTACCTACAGCAACAGGCGAAACAGACAGCCCGCTCTCACCGAGTACGACACGTTCCATTCAAGACTCCTTCCATACTTTGGTTTTCACCAGGGGGTCATCTGCTGGCTATTTCATTTGGAGGCGATCCGCGGAATGTCCAGCTCGCCCTGCTCCTTCAAGGCTTCCGTTGCAACCAGAGTGGCGATCTCACTTTGAGCGCAGTCCCGAGCAGGAGCCAGGACACTCGCGCCAGTCTGAATCGCCGACGTAAAGTCAGCCATTTCCCGCTCGAAGCCGTGGCTGTATTTCTCGTCATAAGCTTCTACCTCGAGCGGCTTCCATCCTTCCGTGTGATCCTCACACACCTGGTCTCGCCAAACACTTTTCAGGGTTCCATATATCGCAATATTGTTGCAGTGTGCGTAGGGCGCCTCCGGTCCATACAGGGCGGTAACCTTGGCCACGCAGCCGCTATCGAACCGGAAGAGACTTACGATGCAGTCATCGTTTCGCATCTTGGGAAAGGCGATCCGGTTACCCATTGAGGAGACTGAGAGCACGGGAGAATCGGCAACCCATCGCAGAACATCGAATGGATGGCACCCCCCGCCCACCATGGGCTTCTCTTCCTCCAGATACCAGTTCTTTCCCAGCGCCTCGTTGAATCGGGAAGGATCACCCTGGGACTTCAGATTGTGGATATAATCCCCTTCCATATAGAAAATCTGCCCAAATTCACCAGCCTCGGCCATCTGCTTTATTTTTCGGTTGATCGGATAGTACCTGAGGATGTGACCGGAGGCGGCGACCTTGCCGGGATTTCGGTCCATCGCACCCACCATCTCCAGAACCTCCTCCACTGTATTTCCAACCGGTTTCTCAACAAACACATGCTTCCCCGCATCCATACATTTGATGAACGGTTCGGCATGACACGGATCGGACGTCACGACCACTGCAGCCTCAAACACGGCGGCGCCCAGAAGCGTGTCCACATCTTCATAAACAGGGATGTCGTCAAAGGAATTCCGATATGCGTCCCTGGCACTCTTGAAAACGTCACAAGCAGCCACCACCTCCATCAACCCCGTTTCCCGGAGCAATCGCGTATACGTAACACCTATATGCCCAAGCCCGATAACGGCGCACTTAATCGGTTCACCCATCGATCACCCTCTCCTTCACCGCGTTGCCTCTGACCTTGTGCCCCAACCGGGCACTGCACCTCTTAGCCAGGGGTTCTTGAACCCTTGGTATCCAATCTCGACACGAACCAATCGCATTTTCCAATGAATTTCCCACATCACTTCTCCGCACGTTCGAGCGAAGTCGAGAACGACCGATCACGCTCACCCTCACCACTTTGCCTCCGCCCTAGTACCCCAACGGGGCACCGCACTTCTTAGCCAGGGGTTCTTGAACCCCTGGTATACAATCTCGACACGAACCAATCGCATTTATCCAATGAATTTCCCACACAATTCCTCCGCACGTTCGAGCGAAGTCGAGAACAACCGATCACTTTCAGCCTCACCACTTTGCCTCCGCCCCAGTGCCCCAACGGGGCACCGCATCTTAGCCCGGAGTTCTTGAACTCCTGGTATAACCCAGGTCGCGTCCCACCTGACCCGCCAATTCTACCGCCTTCTCCACAATCGCCTGTTCCACTCCCTGCGACAACGCCCCGTGCCCATTCACTATATCTCTCGCTTCATAACCGCCCTCCCGATAAACCCGGGCTGAAGGCACATAGCCGAAATAGTCGCTGCAGTACGCAAGTACCCACAGCCCCAAAGGCCCCAATGCACGTTCGAGAATTGGAATATAATCGCTAACCACCTCCCCTGACAATCGCACCAGGGTCAGATCCTCTCCAAATTGCCACATCCCGATGGGTGTTCGGTAGTGTGCTTTCCATTCCGCTCCTGCCTCCATCATCCGCGTGATGCGGTCGGCCTTGCGCGCATCATTGCCACCCTTTTCCCTCATCTTTTCCAGTTCATCTGCCGTAGGTTCCGGTTCCAAAGGCAGATCCACCGTATCGAGGACGATTTTCAACGGGCCATTCACCGGCTGAAAG
>CAVOEZ010000009.1:0-19256 GCA_963694355.1 Latescibacteria bacterium UBA2968
TGTGCCCACGCAGTACCATGGAGCAAAAAAACCGAACCTGGAATTTTCCAGCAACTGCCCTGGGAGGCTTTGGCGGAGGGAGTTGGAATTGACCCGTCAGCCGGAACCATGCAATTGATTGTTGTGGCAGCAATGGTAAATCACTGGATTCGCATCCTGGACGTCCAGGAGAATCATCCTGATCTCACAGCGTGGATTCCGAGACTTCGACCCAGATTCGCAGCCTATCTGAAAGCGCTTGATTGAGTGCGTCGAGATAAGTTTGGAGATTCTGTTTCCTGAAGAAGCGAGAATACAGAAGCACCGATCACCTAGTCGGAGATGTTGTCCACGCAGACTTCACAAACCTCGAATTCGGTTGTGTAGTATAGTGTCCGCCCGACGATGTGGAGGTATGAACCACTCTCCTGGATCACCGGTACGTACGTGACTCCCTCAGCTCCCAATCCCAGACGACCGATACTACCCTCCACTGAAGTCCAGAGTTGCTCAGTAACCGGATCCAACACCGCAGATCTGCAGCCTTCTGGTGCGGATCCAAGATCTCGAAATTCTCCCTTCTCGGCATTCCACGCATAGAACAGCCCTTTTTGCTGCGCCAGAACTTCACCGGACGGAAGGACTGCCAGCACCCTGACCGAACCCTCTCCCTCCTCGATTGGCTGAATCTGCAAAGTCTTCAAGCCATCCATATCGAATGAAACCAGCTGCCCCGTAGTCTGGGTCGGAGGTGCAGAATTCGCGTCTCCATAAATCTCAGTTGAACAATACACCCGTCGTCGATCGGAATCCACCAATACGGCATTCACCTTCTGGTCCGGCACCAGATGTCGCCAGATCTTTATGTCTCCAGTTTTCGGATCGATCCTGCTGAGCGCGCCACCCAGCGTGCCATACTCCGGACTCGTGGCCATCCAGACGTGGCGCCCATCGTGAACCAGCCCCATGGGACGCATTTGTCCCTCGCGATCTGCACTCGCAAGTACTGAGGGATTGTTCGGCCAGTCCACCGGAGCATCCGGATCGTAGGCGGTCACTGTTGAAGTCGTATAACTGCTCATCAACGCTCTCTGTGTGATCGGTTCCCAAAGGATCTGGTTGATCTGACCTCCACCCGGAGCCGCGCGGCCGCAATCGACACCCGCTCCAGTATCTGTATTCACCGTCCAGAACCGTTGATTGATGAAGGGCGCTCCGACAATCAGATTCTTATCGGGCACTGCGCAAAGGGCGTGTGCGCCCATCGGTCCCGTGGACTCCAGATCCATTCGATCCGTTGTCCCGGTCACCGTGTTATAGCGCATAACCTCTCCGGAAACGGTGACCCCACAGACATCTGTTTCTCCCCACGCGTGAATCGTGGTATTCCCGCCCTCGGTCCAGGCCGAGGTCGCGACCTCCCACTTTCCGACCGCTCGATCGAGCACATACAAACCCCCATCCGCATTGCAGTAGGCATAAAGACGACCGCCAACGAGACATGCCCTGCCCCCCACACCACCATTTCCCGGCCGTGGGATGGTCTCCTTAAGTTGGAAATCCGGATAACTCATCACGTGCAATTCACCACGGACAAAGACCGCAAGATCTCCGTCCCAGAAAAGCGCATCGCTTGTAGAACCCACACCCTGAATATTTGGAGGCGTGTGAGAGATCGCGTTCATAGATTCGACATCAAGAACAATGAATCTCGCCTGTGGCACATCGATACTAAGCAGCACCGAACCATCCGGCGCTTCGGCAGCACCATGTCCGTAAAGCGCTGGCGGCTCTTCAGAATCGATAGGCCTGAACACCTTCACCAAACGATTTTCCAGATAGTCGTACACACCCACGTGGCCGGGTGAAGCAGCCCAAATAGCATAGCGATCGGTCACACAACCGCCCCAGGTGATGGACGTCAATTCTCCGGTCACCAGGAACTCGAACTCATCCGCGTCAGCATCATACCGAATCAGATCCCCATTGCCACATCCCAGGTAGAGACATCCGTCGCTTGCGGTTCTCAGCATATAAGCTCCGGGGACTCCACCCGGCAGTTCTCGCATCCCCTTGGAGCCGGTATCAGGATTCCAGAAGTAAATCCTCCCACCCGAACTCCCACCCCAGATGCTGCTCACCAGGTGATCTTCACCCTGAAACCTCGCCTTAGAAACCTCAGCATTCACGAAAGGCATTCGGCTTTGAGGGATCTTGTAACGTTTTCCCTTGCTCATTATTCCTCCGTCTCAGTGGCTGTGAATTCTGCTCTAAGGTTTCTCGGCTGCGAGATACCATTTTACACTTCGTTTCAGCCCTTCGAACACGTCAACGCCGGGCTCATATCCAAGCAATGTTTTCGCTTTCTGTATATCAGCTTGTGATCTCTGGATATCACCTTCACGTGAGGGCATATGAATTACAGGAACTTCGTGGCCCACAAGATCCATAAGTGAATGAAGCACCTTGATCACACTGGTGGTATGACCACAGGCTATGTTGAACGACTCACCTGAAATTCCCGGTCGCTCGGCGGCCAGCAAATTCGCCTGAACCACATTATCCACATAGGTAAAGTCTTTGGTCTGCTCGCCATCTCCATGAAGTGTGATGGGTTTTCGATCAATCAGCGATGTGACAAAGATAGCGATTGCTCCCGTGTACGGGGTTCTGCCCAACTGTGCGGGACCAAAAACATTGAAATACCGGAGAGATACCGTTTCCAACCCGTAGACTTCGGAGAAGGACCTGCAATAGCTCTCGCCAGCCAATTTCGACACACCATAGGGCGAAAGGGGTTGTGCAGACATATCCTCACGCAAAGGCATCACGTCCTGATTTCCATATGTCGAGGCGGAAGAGGCAAACACCACCCTCCTCACTCCATTTCTTTTGGCAGCATCGAGCACATTGAGGGTGCCCTCGACATTCACCTGGTTGGTGGTCAACGGATCCCGAATAGAGCGTGGCACAGAACCAAGGGCACCCTGGTGAAAAATGATATCGATATCCCGCGTCACCTTGCTTACAATGTGGTAGCTTCGAAGATCACCCTCGATCCATTCGATCCTGGGAAGAAAGGGACCCAGATTCTCCAGCTTGCCGGTAGCGAAATTGTCGAGCACGCGCACAAAGTGTCCTCGCTCCAGCAATGCTCGCACCAGATTTGATCCAATGAAACCAGCACCACCAGTTACCAGGCATCGCATATTTGGCATCTCCTAATTGACGTGTTACTTGAGGTCTGGAATCCTGTCATGACTATCGTCAGATCATGATCTAAAGTCAAGGACGCCAGTCACCCGTCTCAATTGACCAGTCTACCGATCGGGAGCGAATGAATTCAATCATGAAATTCGCACCAAAAATCCTGCTCCTCCAATCCTCGATCTTGCTGACAGTTGGTCTTATCTGTTGGGTCGGTGAATGGAGAACATGGTCGCAATACAGCACAGGGCTGTTTGCGGCAGGCACACTTGCCATCCTTACCGGATTGATCGGACACCTAACCCCGTCAAACACCGGAGGAGACTTTGGGTCCAGATATGGGGCGAGCGCTGGGAATCAGACAGATCTCGACCGGACGAACCAAGACTTGTCAGGGGGAGTACCCGGATTTCGCAGCCGTGTCGTTCTTCTGGTATCAGGGACGAGAACCTTGCTAATGAGCATCGCAATGACCTCCCGTTGAAGAGGATGTTCAACCTAGTGGTTACTCCTAACGCTGGACATGTATCAATTTTTGAAACAGTTCCCATATTTCACCATCCGGAGAAGGCATCAATGAGGCACGATATAACTCGCACTCTCATCACACTCCTTGTCGCCGCATCTACACTGCTGGGCATGGATCAGGTTGCCACTGCCAAGACCATATCCCTCAGAAAGCAGTTGCGTTTGGCCCCAAGAGCCGAACTCAGGCCCTGGATCCTGGCGGAATGGATCCGTGAGACCGCTCATTCAGATACCCTATTGTGCGACTCTCTTGTCGTCTCTGGTGCACTGGAATTAAAGAACAGTATTCCGGACACGGTCCAACCTGTGCTAAAGTTCGCACATGTTGTTTTTCAGAACGAGGTCGGATTCAGCGATCTGGTCTTCAAGAGGCGCGTAATTTTTCAAGAAGTGGTGTTCCAGGGACTGGCAAAATTCGGCTCGCAATTCCTGAAGGGTGCGGAATTTTTTCGTGCACGCTTTCAGGACAGGGTAGACTTTAGATCTGCGAAATTCCTGGAAGGCTCATTGTTCAGAGAAGGTACATACTTCACGCATTCCAATTTTGGGAAGATGGCTCATTTCTCTCACGTACAATTTCAGGGCCATGCCTCGTTCTCAAAGTCCCGCTTCAACAAGGCCATGTTCCTCGAAGCGAAGTTTCATCGAGGGGTGGATTTCAGCGAAGTGCAATTCTGGGAGGAGGCGGACTTCCTGAACACCAAATTCGGTAGGGGGGCCAATTTCTGGAACGCCAAATTCTTGAAGGCCAATTTCTGGAATGCTGTATTTCAGGGCAGGGCAGGATTCAGGGAGTCGCTCTTTGTGGGCAACGCGGATTTCCTTGGGTCAAAATTCGAGGGAGATGCCATGTTCGAGTCATCAGAATTCCAGAATGGTGTCAGCTTCAAGAATAGCGTATTTGACAGCCTTTCCCAGTTTTCAAGGGCCAGATTCATGGCGGGTGCGGATTTCGAAAGCGCACGGTTCTCGAACATCACGCATTTCGACGGGGCGGAATTCCACGGTCCCGGCCGCTTCCGAAGCGCGACATTCGAAGGAAGGTCCAGCATTCAGGTCTCCAGTTTTGACGGCTATGCCGACTTCGCCTTCACCGTCTTCAAAGATCAGGTCAGTTTTGGAGGCAAATTTAAATCCGTGTTGGATTTACGCGAAAGCCAGTTCACCAGCCTTCTGGATATGCGCAAACTCGCGTTTCCTGATACAGTTGAAGATGCCTCCGGAATCATTCTCGACTTCGCACAGGTCTCTTCGATTCTCGTCCGATGGGATCAGCTAGGCGGCAGGATCCTCTTCTCAGGGGAGGACACGAATGGAACGCCCGTCTATCAAGCGGCCGATGCTGCGGACAACAGAATCGTGAGCAAGGTTTATGCATTATTGCAGAGGAACTTCCGAAGCGAGGGTCAGTACGCAGACGAAGATGCTTGCTTGTATGAACTCAGAACAATCGAACGGGGTCACGCATATAGAGATGGCGAATGGGGGAAGTATCTCCTGCATCTTGTGATGTGGATTTCTTGTGGATATGGCGTCTATGCGAGTCACACATTAATCTGTTCTGAAATCATCATCATTCTCTTCGCGATCTTGTTCGCTCACCAGGGAGCGATCCAACTGCAGGAGTCGCAGATCGGGAGTGAACCACAAGATGGAGACCAACCCAGTGGATCGAATTTCGATAGATTTAGAGATGCACTCCTGCTCAGTACCCAATCATTTCTCAGACTTGGCGGGCGCTCGATGTCGCCAACCCGTAAACCCGTCAGAATCGGTCGCCTGAGCCTCGTCTGGCTCAATTACCGGGATCTCGCAATAACAGAAAGTGTGATCGGCCTGGCGCTCACAATACTGCTGATCGTGACGATCGGAAGAGACTGGATTCGGTAGTCACGATCGCATCGCTACACGGAACCACAACTCAGTTGGGAATGTCATGATATCCGAGCAGTTCATCTCCGAAATCCTTCTGGAACGGGACAACATCAACGCGTGGGACGATTACCCCTTCTCCTTGAACGCGGTCCTTCATTTGAAGAACCTGGCGTTGCACCCCGCAGTCACATTCATCCTGGGTGAAAACGGATCGGGTAAATCCACGCTACTCGAGGCAATCGCAGTCGCGTGGGGATTCAACCCCGAAGGTGGATCGAGAAGTTTCCAATTCGGAACTCGGGCTTCGCATTCTGAACTACACCAGTACATCCGTTTCACGAAAGGGATAAAGCAGCCCAGAGACGGTTATTTCCTGCGCGCAGAAAGCTTCTTCAACGTAGCAACACAAATCGAGATTCTTGACGATGAACCGGGGAACGCCCCCCTAATCTCAGGAGCCTATGGAAATCGCCCATTGCACGAACAATCTCACGGAGAGTCCTTCCTCTCCCTGATGACCAACCGGTTCTTCGGAAACGGACTCTATCTGCTGGATGAGCCGGAGGCCGCGCTGTCACCGAATCGCCAGATGGCAGCACTCTCCAGGATCCACCAATTGGTCAAAGCGAAATCGCAGTTCATCATCGCCACCCATTCCCCGATCATACTCGCCTACCCGAATGCCCGCATCTACCAACTGGACGAAGACGGAATTCATGAAGTGGAATACACGGAAACCGAACACTACCAGATTGCAAAGTCCTTCCTGAACGACCACGAGAGAATGCTCGCAATTCTGATGGAAGAATGATGTTTGGCCGCTTGAACCCAACGGACTCGACCTTGGCAGAACGGAAGGCAAACGGTTAGGCGGTTGAATCGTTCATCTCACCATATCAGAAATGGTAACTCGAGCTGATCAGTACGGCGCCCTCCGGGTGCATACTAACCTCCGTTTGAACGGGCACGCGTTTCCACTTTTCGAAATTGGATCCGATAATGCCGCCCACAAACGCGCTCCAGGCGGTGGACATCCCTACGATCGCTATCGCTGATCTGGATCTCGAGGATTTTACCGAACCAGGAGTTCCTGAACCCTGCGCCGTGGACCCTGTGCTCATTTTCTCCGAGAAGTCCACTAACAGCACGCTAGCCGTTCCCCCAATTACCATTCCCATCAACGCCCCAAATTTTGCCCTCGATCTCCTGCCCGGATTCACCTCTATTCTCGTTACTCTGGCCAATGGAACCGCATACCTTCGCCCAGTTGGATTACGCAGCCACAGGGTATCCACACCTATCGCCGCGAGTGTACCTGTTGGGCGATGTTCGGCGATCGAGGGGGCGGTGATGCGGAGACGATCGCCAGCATCCAGGGTTAGTTGTTTTTGAAGATTCGCAGTTTCGCTGGACATACCTGGAAATGCACGGCCCTGACAGGGCTGAAAGGAACCAAAGACGGCAACCAGCAAGGTCAAGAACAAACGCGTCGATTTCATAATCCTTCCTCCGAACCCGTCAGATGTTGGGGAATTACAGAATTCTGACAACCATCACATCCTGGCCAGACGTTTCAGAGATTCAAGACTGCAACAGGTGTGCCATCCCAAGCCAGAGGATCTCGGACGAACAGTACAACACAATTAAATTGTTAATTATATGTATTATACACTCATAAAAGTTTCCTGTCTCCTCTCCTCCGGGGCAAATGGTTATTGCGTAAATTTCTTATGAATTGGGTGAACACACCTGAATTTTCGGACAAGAGCTCACACTATGGTACAACCTCAGCAGCACCCGACATTCATTTTCTCTATACAAAATGAGGAGGAGCCCCTCCAGACATTGCCCGGAGGAGCTCCTTTCCTATTATATCGAGGGTAAAAGCTCAAAAAACGACCGAATACTGAAATGGGACATTATGTCCCACACGAAGGCGAATGAACGGTCGGGACATTTTGTCCCAACCCTCTCTACTTCAACATCCATTTTCCTTCCTTCATCGCTACATCTACTGCCCGCCCTTTTTCCACAGACTCGTAGGCTGCGTCGATCAGGGCCAGGCTCGTCAGTACTTCTCTCCCGGAGTTTGCGGGTTCACGGCTATCCAGGATCGAATGTGCAAATTCCTGCATCTGCAAAGTGAAGGGATCGGGGCTACCCTCAACAAGAACCTCTCCATCGAGTACCAGCTTTCGCAACCCATCCAGAAACAGGGTCCCCTTTTCACAAACGATGATCATGTCCTTACGCGTAAACGTGGAACTGAGCGTTGTATAGGTGATCGCCTCCGTCCCATTATCCAGACTCAGATGAACTGAAAAGTCATCCTCTCCGGGAAAGTCCGGCTTATTCGAGTGCGCTGTGGCATAGACCCGGGTGGGATTCGCATCGGTCAGCCAGGGCATAAAGTCGAGCGGGTGGCTGCCGGAATTTGCGATCAGGAATCGAGAACAATCCTTCCACCACGCACTCGACCCATCGTAGAAACTGGTCAACGTATACAGCATATGCAAGGGTCGTCCGACCTTTCCTGAACAGATCATATCCCGCGCTGTGGCCATTGCGGCAAGGTAGCGCGAATTCTGTGACGACATCAACTTGAGGCCACATCGATCCGCCTCTTGCACCAACTCGGAACCCTCCTCATAGCTGTCCGCAATGGGCTTTTCCGTGAGCACGTGTTTCCCAGCCTGCAGAGCGGCCATGACGTAGGGAAAATGGAGGAAATTCGGAGCGCAGATCACTACGGCGTCTACCTCCTTGTCGCCCAGGAGTTCCACCACATCTGCGTAAGACCGTCTTGCACCGAACTCCGAGGCCGCCTGCTCGCGCCGACCCTTATCCCGACTCGCCACAGCCACGAGTTCGCATGCTTCACACGATGCGATTGCGCGATCGATCCACAACTCACTACGCCCATTCGAATTTTTGTCATAGCTCAGACCTGTATAGTAGTTTCAATGTGGTTTTAGAGGCAATAGCCTTGTTAGAGATTGATCTTAGATCTCCCGACGAAATCACAATACTCTTATTTTGGATTCTGATTCCGGCAAAACGTTTGCATTTTGTCTGAAAATGGGTCACACTTTTCTTAGACTAGATTAACGAAAGGGACGACATGGATATATTTGGATTATGCGAAGCCAGGACCCACTGGTCTAAGCTACTGAAACGAGTCAGTAACGGCGAACAGATTGTGATAACAAAACATGGCGTGCCTATCGCCCGGCTGGTGCCTGCCGACGAGTCCAAAAAAGACGACGTGGCGGCAGCTATCGACGATCTCAAGTCGTTCCAGAAAACGCATCGTCTGAAAGGCGAGAAGATTCTCGACTTGATCGAGAAGGGTCGAAGATATTGAGGCGCATCACCCTCCAGGAAATCGTCCACGCTCCACGCACATCAACCAATCACTCGCATCGGCAGCTGCGGCTTTTCCGGATCGATACCGAAATCCAGATTCAGAACATCCTCTCCTTTACGCAGCGACATCCTTCCCGTTCCCATAGGCGCATCGACACCCGGGGCATCGTACAGGGGATAGGACTCGTAGTCGATCACTTCGCCGTCGATCAGATGCGGACCCTCATAGTTCATTTCCATTCGTGAGCCTGAAAAAGTCTCCGCGATCACCCGATTATCTTCAGGCCATCCCGTCAAATCGAGGTGGGCTTCCGACCGTCGCTGACAAAAATTCTCGTACCCCCCACTCTCATCCGCCTCTACGGCTTCCAGAATCAGTCCTGCATTCAGGTCTTCTATCTGGAGCATCCAGCCGTCGACCAAATCGCCGGGGCCGGTCAGCATGATCACGTTACTCGCCTCGTGAATATCCGTCCAATGGTAGGCACCAATTGGGCGAACACCCACGTGGAAATCGCCAAGATCGGCGAACACCCATCCATCCATCTCGCGCCAACTGCAGGAACCCGGCAGGAACAGATTCACGTATGGGGCTTCATCCTCTTCAGGAATCTGATAAAGGACGATCACTGTACCCTCGTACTGCATCATTCGCTCAAACGGAGATGCCCCGTACAGACGATCTGCAAACTGCAGATAGGGCTTACCAGAGGGCACACTTCGGCCGATACGCTGGGGAAGATCGGAAAGGAATGCGCTGAACCGGCCGGGAGATCGGTAAGGGTGATTGCTGACAATTTTGGCGTGGTGCCGCGGCCCCCTCCAGGTGAGATCCCACGAAGTCAGATCGATAGGACCGGCGGGCGGCCCGGGCAAACCCAGCTGAGTCGACCCAAGGGCGAATGACCGACTCAAACAGGTGTATTTACGCACCGGTTCTGCAGGGCGATCAACATGGCGAAAGATATTTCGCGGCGCCCTGGTCTTCCTGACGACATGCTGCTCGCTTCTGTCGAGTGCGATCCGCGACAGGATGACCGGAGGCCGATAGCTCGAGAAAAGCGCAGGAGCCGCATACACCTGACAGTGCCGTTCGGGCTCGAAATTCTCATCACCGAAATAGAGGTAATACAATCCCTGAACGGGGCCCAGATGCGTCCACGTGTTTTGCCGGTATCCTTCGCGACTGTGTCCACCCGCCCACGCCCCGTAGAAATACTCCAGAGCCATATCCACGACCAACAGGTTGAGCATCTCCACTGCCTGATTACGCATATGAGGATCTGCAGCGTGATCGGCAAGGGCCAGATAGGACGAGAAGTGCTCGCAAAGGTATTGCGCTGAATCGTATTCGTGATGTCCAATGGTGGCAGAACGAGCGATCGTACCGAGAATCCAGCTGCTCGCTTCGGTTCGCATCACCTCGGGTGGTAGTCCATTCCAGAACACCTCCTCACCGGCCCATCGCTCCGCAGCCAGCAGATTCCCCGCATAATACATCAGCCAATGGTTCTCCGTGTTTCCCCGCTGAAGCTTACCTTGAAGGAACACGCTCCGGATAAGGTCCAGAGTCTCTCGCGGCAATCTCTCCTCAAAACCACAGACCAGTGCCATAGCCGGCAGTATCCCGAATGGACCTGCGTGTTCGTTAACGCCCTGCGCGACCACCGAAATCAGATCATTCGGATCGCCACCCTGCTGCAAGGCGACCGGACAGGTCCAATGATTCTTGCACCGATCATTCCCGACAAATGCTTCGCGCAACTCATTCGCCCGAGCATCCACCTGTTCCGAGTATTCCTGATCAGTCACCCTTGTCCCCTCCCTGGCGGCAAAATAGACCGCACAATCTTGAAGTCCCCCGTCTGAAACCATGTGTCGCCCGCATTCTTTGTCATCCAGAGCCCACCCGGTGTGGCGCCTGCAAGCCACCAGTCACCGTCCTCAGGATGCACTGCAACTGACGAGACAAGCATTCGCGGACCTCGTCTATGCCATTCACCCGATCCGTCATCCACGTAAACACCCTCGAGAGTACCGGCGATGATCGCGTCCCCGGAACTCGCCAGAGAGAATACCGCGACATCGGCCAAACGATTTCCCACCGATTCCCAGGTCGTTCCATCACGGGATCTCAAAACGCCTCGATCATCCGTTCCCGCCCAGAAGAAATCGCCCGCGTGACAAAGCGCGCGGCAGGGCGTGTCCGACAGATCGCTTCGCTCCCAACAATCCTCCGCTTCCCGATAGACCAGCACGCCAGCCTCGGTACCCACAATCCATCGACCGGTCGCCCCGGGGTCCTCAAACAATGCGTTCGTGAAGGTCTCATTCACCGACAGACCCTGAGAACGACTTGCCCAGCGTGTCTCCCCCAGAGATCCCCGCTTTCCAAACGCGATCCCATAGGCTGAACCGGCCACCATCCCTGGATCGCCACTGCCAGGAGCGACGGCAAGAACCTCGGTCAACGTTTCGTCGTGCAATTGTATCCATTTGGACCGATCCGGAAGAATTTCCCACATTCCCCAGTCACTCCCTGCCGCGATCCGGTCATACCTCCGGGCAAGGGTGTTGATCGGATAAGCGTAATCTCCGAGGGTCTCCCACCGAATGCCGTCAACGCTCTGGTGGACGCCCCGGGCTCCCACCAGCCAGGTTTCATCCAAAGGGGACAAATTACCTCCAATCTGTTTCGGTTCCATGTGCATCACGCCGAGCGACTTGCAAGAATCAAGAATCAGCTTCCCGCCCTATAATCTCGATCAGACTCCGGGTGAATGGTTTCGCGTCATCTCCTGATATGTGAGACCATTCGGGACACGGATATATTTTTAGTACATCGTAATCCTCAAAATGAACACCCTTGCTGTCCGTGTGCTTCAGCAATCGCTCATAATATGCTTCGCGAGGCCATCGCTGACGCTCCAGTTCCAGCAGACCGCCCGCAGAGGGGAGTCGAACAAAAACCACGTCTCCACCCCTGGCTCGAATTTTAGCCACATCTGCCTTGATCCCATCCAGCAGACCCTCGAGGAGTGGTTTGCCAAGCGGCGGTCCGAAACTGAACAGAGGTACCCAGATATCCTTGATGCGCTGCGCAAACGACGGGTCAGATACCACTTTTTCCCAGAGCACCTCTCGCCCATCCAGGTGATTGTCCTGAAACATTGGCGGCAGGGGCGGAACAACCATTGCTCCCGGGCGATTCTCCAACTTGAACGTGCTGTTCAACAGGGCGGCCAGACCCAGGTCCCACCCGTTCAGGAATGCAAGGCGCGGTTCCAGAATCTTCGACAGGAAAAAGCTGGAACGCTGCGAGGGGCTCCAGCTCTGGTAATAGCGAATGTTTCCAAACGCGTTCTGTGCGGGTCCGGTAAATCCTGGCATAAACAACAGGCCTTCGGTGACACCAAAGATCACCGTTCCGGAAAAGCTCTCGTCATTGGCGAGATCCTTCAGCAGAGGCCAGGCAGCGGTACCATTCATCCCAAGCATGATGGGACGGCTACCCGTTTCCTGTTCCCAAACATCCAGATCTATATCAAATCGCACCCGCGAAGCGCCAATGATCACCGTCTTGTCGTCGCCGTCTTCGGTCACGAGGGCGCGCTGGGATGCCCAGATATCCCGGGAATCGCTATACTGAGGAACGTACCCCTGGGCACGCCAATGAAGCTCCCAGGCGGTCATGAATGCGAGTGTCAGCAGAATAGCCAGGACGCCTACCAAGGGCCAGTGTGCTCTCGGAATAGGCCTTCTAAAACTGGAAGTAGATGAATGCATTGCCACCCCCTTGCGCAATAATTGTAAAGATCAGCAAACCCGCCCAGGCAATTCCACCCAGCCACCAGGGTATATTCGAAATCAGTTCTTCAATGGATTGGCTTCGCAGAGCCCAGTGTGAGGCGACCAGCCCCCCCATCACCACGATCACCTTGGCCATATCGAGCGTGGACAGGACCATTGCTCCGGGAGGCGCAATGAACAGTGTGGATTGGAGAACCCCCCATGCCACGTCCCAACTCTGTGCCCTGAAAAATATCCAGGTCAACGTGACGAGAAGAAGCGTGCCAATTCCAAGCAGGAATTGAACAACCGGCTGCCTGACCCACTCTGCACCTGCGAACAGCCTCTTCAGCACACGCTCCAATCCCAGATACAATCCATGCAATCCTCCCCAAGCAACGAACGTTCAACTGGCTCCATGCCAGAGCCCGCCCAGCAGCATAGTGATCATAATATTTACGTATTCTCTAACGCGTCCCTTTCGATTGCCACCCAGGGGGATATAGAGATAGTCTCGTAACCAGGTGGAAAGCGAAATATGCCAACGGCGCCAGAAATCCGAAAACCCGATCGCGGCATAGGGAAAACGAAAGTTTTCAGGAACATGAAAGCCGAGGCACAGCGCCGTACCGATGGCGATGGTCGAATAACCTGCAAAATCGCAGAAGATCTGTCCACCGAAGGCCAAGGACCCCAGCCAGGCATCCGCCCAGTGAATGGATCCAGCCATCATCCATAACGGCGGCGCAGCTTTGGTACCGAAAACGGAATCCGCAGCACCGGCCAGAAGCGTATCTGCCAGAACCACCTTTTGAAACAGACCCCAGGACATCAACCCAAGCCCCCAGGAAAATTCAGGCCCGGTTGCGTGGCGTTCTTCCTCAAACTGCGGAATAAGGTCTGTGGCGCGAACAATGGGACCGGCCACCAGTTGAGGGAAAAACGTGACATAGAGGGCAAAATTGATAAACGACGGACTCGGTTCGGCTCTGCGATGGTAGACATCCAGACTATAAGACATCGTCTGAAAGGTATAGAATGAAATGCCAACGGGTAACACGATGCTGAATTCCATCGGAGTAAATGGAATTCCCATGGCGTGGGAAAGGGTTACGAAATTGTCCAGGACGAAACCACCATACTTGAAAAATCCCAGCAGACCCAGGTTTGCAACCATGCTGACGGCGATCCAGGCCCTGCGCTTTCCACGGTTCTCTGTTGCGGCTATTCGCTGCGCCGCCACCCAGTCTACTGCCGTCGAAATCCACAGAAGTATTACAAATGGCGGATTCCAGGCCGCGTAGAATATATAGCTTGCAATGAGCAAGCATGTTTTCTTCACGCGCCACGATTGGGGCAGGTGATACCCCACCAGCACGATCACGAAGAAAACCAGAAAAGTCAGCGAGTTAAATGGCACTCGGTGTTCCTCCTTCCGTGAATAAGTAGATGTGTCGATGGTGTCTTCGGTGGTGACCGGAATTTAACCGGAACCTCAGGATGCGAAATTCGAGCCGTTCCCACAACAGAAAATCGGCCTCATCTGTGCTGTCTCCAGGCTCTGTGGTAATCTGTTGGGAATGGAGGCGGACATGCATTATGTTCAGAAATCACAGCTCGAGTGTCCGGGCACTCCCTGATTCGAAACCAACGGAGGGCAGCGCATCCCCCGGCACCCATTCCACATCAAAGTTCTTGGTTCATCTCATCAAAAAACAATAGTCCGACAAGGGAGTAAAATATGATGGATGTAAAACAGGGCAGATTGGCAGGCAAAGTGGCAATCGTAACCGGCGCGGGCTCCAGCGGCCCCGGCGCCGGAACCGGCAATGCAGCGGCCATCCTTTTCGCTCGAGAGGGCGCCAGGGTCCTGCTGGTCGATCGGGACGTCAAACACGCCGAAGTCACACTCGCAACCATCCAGGAAGAAGGGGGCGAAGCCTCGGTGTTCGAAGCCGATATCACGCAAACAGCAGATTGTCAAGCCATGGTGGAGACCGCAGAGGAACGGTATGGCGGACTGGACATTCTCGTAAATAACGTGGGTATTCTGGGATTCGGCACCGTCGTCGATGTGACCGAAGAAACCTGGGACCGCGTATTCGAAGTCAACTTGAAGAGCATGATGCTCACCAGCAAACATGCCATCCCGGCAATGATCGAATCATCCGGCGGTGCCATCATCAACATCTCCTCGACCGAAGCCTTGCGTGCAAGCAGATCCGCAGTGGCGCCCTACAATGCCTCCAAAGCCGGCGTCATCGGATTAACCAATGCAATGGCGGCCCATCACGGCAGAGACAACATTCGTGTGAACTGCATCGCACCCGGGTTCCTTTACACACCCATGGTCGCGTCCTTGCTTAGCGAGGACATGCGAGAATCTCGTCGCGAGGCATCTCTTCTGGGCACGGAAGGGACTGCCTGGGATGTGGGCTGGGCGGCGGTATTCCTGGCCAGCGACGAAGCTCGGTGGATCACCGGAATCGTATTGCCGGTGGATGCTGGACTGCTGGCAACGACCCCACTGCCTACGCTGACCTACGGCCGTTCTGAGACCGATCAATGAGAATGAACGAAATGCGACCGGGCGAGGCGACACCCTACAGGTTCTGAGTTCGCTTACGGCTTCCATCCAGGGAGATCGTCATGACCGCCAAAACCAGCATCCAGCTTGGTCCCGCCTCCAGCTGCGGAAGGCTCCTAAGGCAAAACGAGCCGGCTTCTCAGAACGATGGCACCCAAAAAGTGAGGATTCGAAAATGAATGGTTTCAGGACGGTACTATTCACTTTGATTGTCACGCTATCGGCATCCGCCTACGGTCAGATTCATGTCGAAAAGGATCCGGCGGTGAACCCGTGGACCCACCTCGATTTCAAGAGCGACCCCGATGACTTCCAATTCGTGATCATGTCCGACCATACGGGGGGCGCTCGACCCGGCGTGTTCAAGAAGGCGGTCCAGCGTGTGAACCTTCTTCAGCCCGAGTTCGTGATGTGCGTGGGCGACCTGATCAGCGGTTACATCGAAGATGTCGCAAAACTGGAGGCCCAGTGGGAGGAGTTCGAAGGCTGGGTAGACGCGCTGGAAATGCCATTTTTCTTCGCTGCAGGAAACCATGACATCCACAATACCGCTCAACTGGAAGTCTGGAAGAAGAGGTATGGTCGGACCTATTACCATTTTGTGTACAAGAACGTGCTCTTTCTTGTTCTGGATTCCGAGGATCCTCCAACTTTCAACATCAGTGAGGAGCAGATTGCATACGTCAGCAAGGCCCTGGACGAGAATCGAGACGTCCGGTGGACCTTTCTTTTTCTACATAGACCCGCCTGGGCGTACGAAAGCAAAAAGGACCTCTGGGATCGCATCGACAGCCTGCTGCAGACCCGGCCCTATACGGTCTTCGCCGGACATCGACACACTTACATCCAGCAGACGAGGTATGGCCGAGAGTACTACACGCTGGCCACGACGGGTGGGGGCAGCAGCCTCTCGGGTGTAGAAGCCGGAAAGTTCGACCACGTTACCTGGGTGACCATGTCCGACAAGGGTCCTCGCGTTGCAAATCTGCTCCTCGATGGGATCAAGCCGGGAGGGGTTCGGACCGAGTACACCAAATCTCTGACCGATCCACTCTTGAGGCGACGAGCGATACTCACCGACCCCGTATACACCAAAGGATCCAGGTTCTCGGGTGGAAAGACCACAATCAGAATTCTCAACCCGGGCGACCGATCTCTGAAGGCAGAAGCCGGCTTCGAGGTACACGAAGATTATCGGCCCAGGCCGCGGTCCTTCGAGCTGACCGTTCCACCGGGAGAAGAGCGAACAATCGAGGTTGCCGTCGACATCGAGAAACCCGTTAAACTGGCTGATCTTGCGCCACTATATCTGGACTGGTCACTTCAGTATGATTTCCCGGATCGGGATCCCCTCAGGGTAGAGGGTCAGAATCGGCTGGTCTCCGAACAACTCCTGAAAGTGTCACGAACGAAGAAGAGGCCTTTGGTGGATGGCCGTCTCAACGACTGGAAGGCCTTGCCCCTCGGGGGTGTGAACCCGACCTCAGCTGCTCCCGGCACGGGTGACGAATCGCCTCGTTTTGGTGTCGCATATGATGACGAAAACCTGTATCTCGCGATCCACGCTGCAGGTGAGGGACCCACTCCCGGGAAACCGTCTGGGGGACCCAAAGTCGGCATTCTGGTCTATCTCGATTGTCGACCCGACCCCGAACGGTCCCAGAGCCAGGTCGAAAGGGGTAAGGCCCTGAATCTCCGCCTAAAGCCGGACGAGGTGTTTCCCGGCCCCAGAGACAGAGCGGAAGATTTGCCTGAAGGGTTCGAGGCTGTCTGTGTTTCCAGCGAGGATGGGATGACCGCGGAGGTCAGACTCCCTGTTTCCTACCTGAACGCCTTGCAGGATGGTGAATGGGAAGCCGTCAGAATCAATGTTGCGGTCCATCACTTCGGTCCTGATGCGTGGCGGGGGGCAAAGAAATGGTGGCGTCCGGACTGGCGCTCGCCGCAGTCCTATGCCGGATCCGGCACATTTCTGAGACACTAGCGAATCCTTGTAATGACCGTTGGTTTTGGCAGGGAGTCCAACTATTCGACCTACTTGAACCGTCCTCTGACGAAGCTCTCAATGTCAAGCCCAGAGAGGTTTTTGACGAGAGGCCCCAGTAAATCCGTTCTATTGATGATAGCCAACCGCCTCATGCTAAAATGAGGGAGAACAGCATGACAGCAGCAGCCAGTGTCCATTTAAATCCAGAATTCGCGATCGGCCAAATCGACCTCCGACTCTACGGAGGATTCGTAGAGCATATGGGTCGCTGTGTCTACACAGGCATCTACGAACCCGGACACCCCACGGCCGATGCACAAGGATTTCGGAAAGACGTCATAGAACTCGTCCAAGGGCTAGGAATGCCTGTGATGCGCTATCCCGGCGGCAACTTCGTATCGCAATACGACTGGGAAGACGGCATCGGCCCTAGAGAAAACAGACCCACTCGCCTCGATGTGGCCTGGAAGGCGAAAGAACCCAACGAAATCGGCGTCGACGAATATATGGATTGGTGCAAGGCTGCCCACACGGAACCCATCATGGCCGTCAACCTGGGCACGAGGGGTCCAAAGGAAGCCAGAGACCTCGTTGAATACTGCAATTTCTCAAGCGGATCCGCCTGGAGCGATCTACGTGCGGAGAATGGCCATCCAGATCCACACGGCATCCACACGTGGTGTCTGGGAAATGAAATGGATGGACCCTGGCAGGCGTGCGCAAAGACGCCCACCGAGTATGGCCGCTCGGCACGTGAAGCCGCGAAATTAATGCGATGGGTGGACGACACTATCGAGCTCATCGTCTGCGGATCCAGCAACGGACGTATGGCCACATTCGGCGAATGGGAATGGGAAGTGCTGAACCACACATACGATCAGGTAGAATACCTGGCGATACACTCCTACTACGGTCGAGACAAAGACGAAAGCAAGTTCAGAGACTACCTGGCCTCGCCGGATAGAATGTCAAATTCCATCACCAAATCTATCGCCCTCTGCGATGCCGTTGCCGCCCGAAAGCAAACCGACAAACAACTGATGATCGCATTCGACGAATGGAACGTCGTCCGCCCGGGGGAACGCAAGGAGAAGGACGAGTGGACCGTTGGCCGTCGCCTCGCCGAACTCGAATACGACGTGGCCGATGCCGTGGTATTCGGGGGATTGATGGCCACTCTGATCAATCACGCGGACCGGGTACGCATAGGCTGTCTGGCTCAAACGGTGAACATCCTGGCGCCCATCATGACCGAACCTGGGGGTCCGGCACGGCGACAGACGATCTACCATCCCTTCGCGCTCACGTCAACATATGGTCGCGGCACAGCGCTCCGTGTCTCCCAACAGGGCGACAAGCTCTCCACCGCAAGCGCAGGGGATATCGAATGCCTGGTAGCGGCTGCCGTATGGGACGAAGGAACGAGCGAGTTGAACCTGTTCCTGATCAACCGAGACCCGGATCGTGTATTGGACACAAAGGTAGACCTTGCTGCATTCGGTACATCAACCATTGTCGAAGCCGTGTCCATTCACAATGATGATCCCAACCTCGCCCGTCAGGGCCCTGGGAGAGTAATCCGGCTGGTTCGTCGAGGTGAAACGAACGGGAACACGTGCCGCAGGTTTGGAAGTGTCCACCCAACGGACCAGTCCGGATACACGTCCCAGCGAACGGGCGGCATCTCGAATCAGCAGTGCCGTGCCCACCCGGTCTCGGCTGTCGTACTTCTGCGTACCCTGTCCCCAGGCAATCCACGAAAACGAGCCATCTTCGTCCATGTCGTTCACCACCACATCCAGCCCGACCGCCATATTCTCCTTCAGGACCTTCTTGCCGCCGCTGAGTTCAGCAACATCGAAACGCCACTCGTAGCGATAAAAGCCTGCGTCACGACGATAAGCGACCCGACCGCCAAATAGAGGACCCAATATCGCG
>CAVOEZ010000010.1:0-18120 GCA_963694355.1 Latescibacteria bacterium UBA2968
CACATACGTACCGGCCAAAACAGTGGCCAGGAGATAGAGAGTAAGGTTCGGAATGCCATCAAATCGGGGACGGAAATAGAGTTTGGCGACCATGAGCAAGCCGGCAATATTGCTCATGTCGATGATGGCTTCAAACGTGTTCGGAATCGAAAAGACGAGTATCTGTAGGTAGGGTAGGGAGTCGTGGTCGAGCACGATGGGGCGTAGGACGACTTTGTTGACGAGGAAAAGGATAAAGACGATGAGATAGAGCCGGAGTATATAAGGTTTTATTCTGATGGAGTTCATCGATGGATTTCATGCGTAGGAGAAGAAGTACGAAAACTGGGTTGAGACGGAGGTTGAAATGACCAAGTCGGAGATCTTCAGGAGGTGTGCCTTCTTCGATTCCCCAACATCCTTCGCTGAAGCTGCCCTGCTTTACCAAGAACTTGGCGGGTGAGCGTAGGACAAGACGGCACCGCCTATGGTACACAATATCGGATTCAAATCGCGCAACGCTGAAAACTATGCTCTGCCCGTAGCGTCACATTCAACTAAGTGCTTAGGGACCGACAATTTCGTTTAAGCCTTCGATAATCTGATCCAACTCTTCTGTAGATGCCTGACCCAATTTTTGACCAATTCGCTCAATCGATAGGGTGCGTATCTGGCTAATCTTTACCCAGGACTGTTTTGGTAAATCTTCAGAGTCCAAAGCCCAGGTCAAAGGAAAACCCGCTCGTTGCGTCTGACTTGTTACCGCCATCGCAATGACTGTACCGGAACGTTGATTAAATACTTCTTGGCTTAAAATCAGAACCGGCCGATGTCCAGATGGTTCTCGTCCTCGAACCGGATTAAGATCAGCCCATCTTAAATCCCCTCTTAGTATTCTGGCCATTGGGCCACATCCTCAGTGAATCCTACTTCAGCTAAGCTTTGCTCAGAAACAGGGTCTAGTTTTGCACATTCTCTCGCTAATCGACTACGATCAATCCGTTCTAATTTCTCAGTTACAGCTTGCTGAATGGCTTGGCTTCGATTTTTAAAGGTCTGTTTTTCGATTAAGCGGTCCAACTGTTTGACAGTTTCCTGCTCAAGTGTTATAGCAATTTTAGCTTTCACAATAAACCTCCTTTGGTATGACGTTATGTCATACCAAAGAGTTTGTCAAGTTCTATGGTTGGTTGGGTACTTGTATCAGAAGGGGTAAATTAAAGGCTGAGGCCCTGAACGGTTAGCGTAAGCAGCTGGCCGGCCAGAAACAGCAAAAAACCAGCAATATTCAAACTTGGCGGCCAGTCCGTCTCAACGCGTTTGTTCTGTTGCGTTTTGAGAGCGCCCAATTACGAGAAGTCGCTATAATTCGCCTTACTTTCGTCGACATGACCAATTCGAAGAAGATGACCATTCAAGTCGCGGACCGTAAACTCGCGCGTGCCCCATGGTTGAGTTGCAATTTCGGAGACGATATCAATCCCGGGCGTTTTGCATTCAGAAAATACGTTGTCTGCATCAGGAGTGTTGAGTACTAGAGTGAATTCTGGAATTGGCGTTTGGGACTTGCTAAAGAATATGCTGATCTTGCCGTGTGAGACTGCCCCGAAAGTGTCTCCCGCGCACCAATCCACTTGGAAACCGAGGTTATCACGATAAAAGTTTTGCGCCGCGGTCACATCGGTTACTGGTAGAACCGGCGTGTTGTGGGTGAATTCAATTGACATCGCATGCCTCTTAGTACGCGTATCTGTAGATCTGCTTCAGCAACAGAACGCAGTGTTCAGCTGCGGACAGAATCACCGATTGCCTCTGCGTGCCGATTCATGCACTTCAACATCGAGTCCTTCTCGAAGGACTGCTACGACTGACTCTGGTGTAAGCACTTGAACCACAGCAGACGAGGCACTGATCGGGTGTTGCTCGACGTAGCCATGGTGTGACCAAGTATGCAGATACCCATGCCATTTGAGCACGGCTCTCTCTATATGAAGATGCTTATCCAAAAACCCTATCCCTGGATTTGGAGATTGTAAGAGGTTACGGTTGGCAGTGCACCACGCCGATTTGAATGCCTTGAACTTCTCTCGGCGACATTCACCACAAGGTCTATGACCAGCTGCAAAGGCTGTAGCTTCGTCCAGGAAAAACAACTCTGAGTAAGTTCTGGGGCTAAAAACAACGCGTTTTCTACCGTTGAACTCAAGTTTGCATGTCACCCAAGCTTTATGACGCCAGGGCGCCACAATTTCCCGGCGGTCGTTGTGTAGGATTCCGCGATTGCCCAGCCATGCGCCTTGAGCACGCACAGCCTCCAAATTCCCCCTAGGAGTTACTCGATTCTGTAAGGCTTTAGTCATTAGCAGCTAACACCGGGGATGAGTTGAAGAGGAAAGTCGCTTGCCTTGCTCTTCCTCTTGCAAGGCGGGTGACACATTTTTCTGTCAGCTCCATCCTATTGTTATGCGGCATCGTGAGAATTCTTGTTTTGCGATCGAATTCGGAGGCGCGTAATAAAAGACCAGCCAAGACCAAGCAGAACCAGCAGTATCGGAATACCTCCTGGTTCACTGTCTGCATAGATCTTTCCGATCATAAGCACTATGCCGATCGCAATAACTATTGCCGATATCAGTGAATGGATCTTTAGTTTCTCCATACTGCCGCGGCCCCCACTCCGTTGCCCGTCATCCTCTGTCGTTTCTGCCATTTGTATCGCCTCTGTGTTTTAGAACTGGACACTCTTCAATACCGTGTCGATGTCTCTACCGGGTGCCGCCTAGCTGCCAAGATCAGCTGGTGGGCCAACGCGAGTGCTCGTGAAAGAACCAAAACTGATTCGAAGCGAACGACGTTGAAAGCCAAGAACGTAGCCCGATCCGGTGCGTCGCCGTGCTATCCGGTGTTCGCGTTAAGCGATTAAACGAGTGACTGAAACCCTCCGTATGCCATCCGTTTAGCATTAAAACCTGAATTCGATGAATCGAACAAACCCGCCATCCTTGGGTCAGCCGCGACCTTCTGGTTTGCCAAGTCACGCGCCTCGCGAGAATCAAATATCACCCATCCAAATAAGATGGTTTCATCCTTCGTTGCAGCTACGAGATCAGGGAACGAGCGCGTTCCCTCCAAATACAAATCGTCACCGACATATTCCTTGTAGTCGAGCGCGCCGTGTTCTTTCCAAATCTCTGCAACCGCTTCAACGAGACGCTTGTACTCGTTTAGGCGAGCGCGCTGAATGGGAAGGACGAATCCGTCGATGTAATGAGCCATACCTGCTCCGATCGTGGTAACTGAATCTGGTGTTTTCAGCCGCCTAACGGGCGGCGCTTGGCTGCCCCGCCAAGGCGGGGTCCGCTACAGCGCATTGTTATAAAGCAAAATTATTAATTATAGGTTAGTTGAGCAACATTGCAAAGAAGGCCTTGCGGTCGGTAGTAGACATCGTGCGATAGGTATTGAATGTAACGTGCTCATTAGGTGCGTCATGGTTCAACTCGATCCCCCAAAGAGGACGGATGCTGGTCGGCAGCATAGAGTAGCGTACATCCCCGAGGACATTGGGATTTTCCGGATGCCAGGCCAGAAAGCCATCAGAGAATAAATTAAAGCGTTGGATGTCATGATAGACCACCATCTGATCCGTCAATTGGGGAAGGTCACGGCTGATATCAAAGGCCTTCACGATATTACCAGTAATAACCTTGCCGTTGTTGAGGATGCCCACACGCACTGCGTCGATGTAATATAAATCATCCGATTCATAAACCGAACGCCATAGCAGCAAGTTGCCTATCGTGGGTTTGATTATCTGGCGTTCGATGATGTGGCCACGTTGTTGAGCATGTATATGTGCAATAGATTCAGCACGATTATGCTGAATCGCGCCGAGTGATAGATAGGTGGCGGCGAAAACCATACCAATCCGCGTTGCCAGCGGTTGATATTTTACAACACCAAAGACAATTGACGCGATTAAGGCCAGAGAGAAAATCGGATCGAAAATAGAGATGATACTCCATGCAATTCGGTCGTCGTTGAATGGCCATAGCAAGTGGGTGCCATAGCTAGTGCAGGCATCTAGAAATCCGGCTGTGGCGTATCCGAGAAGTGAGTAAAGATAAATTCTCATAAATCCAAGCCGTTTTCTCAAAAACGGCCAGAGCAGCAGTGATGCAAGCAGGGCACCGGCGGGGATAAACGACAGAGCATGGGTGAAGTGGCGGTGATTTTCCAGAAAGAGGAGTGGATCTTCAGTGGAACGAATTAGTGTATCGGCATCGGCAAGCAGCGGTGCACAGAAGCCCACTAAAGAGGCCAAACGCACTTCTTTGGGTTTTGCGCCAGCTTGTGCAACTGTTGCACCCATCAAACCCTGAGTGATTATGTCCACGTAACTTTTTTATCCTTCCCGCTCTACTGTCCGATCTGTAATTTTTTGCTTTATAACGCTCAGGCTAAGTTGCCGGGGCTGCCTACAATGAGATTGACGTATGTGAAACCTGGATTGGCAGCCGCAGTCAACTTCAGCCGCAGGTTAGCCCATGTCGTTCTTTCGGGATAGCAGGGCATTCGTCAAGCGCTGTCCGACGAGGCTGATGAACCTCAGCAATTCACTGTGCATGATGATTGCTTGTCTGAGGCGTGGTTCTCGGTCTGTCCAGAACTTGTATCGCGCTTCTCCATCTTCTTCCGTAATTGAGAACAAGGCGTGGGCCACCGAATTCCTCAGACGGCGAATGAAGTCGTAGGAATCCATGGACGGTTCAATAGCGGTGAAACAGTTCATGGCGTTTTGATCGTCGAAATCGTTCCAGATCTGGTGGGTCTTAGGCAGATCAAGGATCTCTCGGGGCACAACAATGGTGCAGAAAAGGAGTGACACGGCCAAGGAGTGATCTCCCGGCGTGTAACTGTAAACATGCTCATCCGAAAACGTATCGACGTAGGGCTTCTGCGAGAAAAGATGCTTCTTCGCATCCCACAGTGTGCCACCTTTTTCCAATAGGAAGACCAGTTGGGCGTTGAGGTAAGCGTGGCCCGCGACATCAAGCCGAAGATCGTAGTCTGGCATACTGATAGTCCTCCGTCTTTGAGCACTTCCACAGAAATGACATCGAGAAAGGCAGAGAACTCGCTCTCAACCTGGGTAGGCCTCTTGACTTCCGCGAAGTCGCCACCTCGCCAGATCCCGAGGAAGTCATTCATCACAACCACGGCAAAGAGCGGCCCGGAAACAGTCTTCTTCACAGGAATCGGAGAAATGCTCGGAACCTTGGGTGCTGTCACAGCCAAGAGAAATTCCGCGTCTCCTGCGTCAGGTCCCCGCAATGCGAGCGACCATCCCGGAATTGGGAGCTGGTCAGGCTCAACGTGGAGCACCTTACTTCCGGCAATGAATCCGCGATCTTTGGCCATACCTATAAGACTGTCAAAGATAGTCTTGTGTCTGCCGGACTCTGTATCTGTACCCACCAAGGTTGCGAACATCCTGCCTTCTCTAGCACCAAGGAGCTGCGCTAACTAGTAAATACGCTGACCTGTATAGCAAATGAAAAACACTGCCATATTGGTCTGTATACCTTGAATTCTACTTGCTAACGAAATTCCCGTAAATATCTGTTTCAGAAGCCGATGCTATCTGAAAATATTGTGAAGCCTGTCAAGATAAGCGGGTCTGGACATCTTCCCTAAATTCGGAATGGGTCTTCCTAAATTGATCCAGTGGACTTCTTACTGTACAAGGACCATTGAGCCGGTTCAGCGATTGATATCCCAGACGATAGAAGACGGAGGATGTCTTGCTTTACACGGAGAGCAGGCAAGTCGGTTTGGTCCACAGGGATCGCATCGGTCGACTTGACTTGCGGACTCGGCCCGCGCCCGTCTCCCACTCGAAATCCACCTGCATAGAACAGTAGCACGGCAGGAGTGGACTGACTCGACTCCGCAAGCCACACGGTCATGTGGTTGAGTGAGTCCGGCCCGTAACTGATTTGCGGAAAAGTCGGCACAGGAGCCGACCGTTGTTCCTTAGCCTTGCTCATCCCGTTGTTGGACAATTATTTAGAAGAATCATTAGCATCACTCTTCTTATTTGAGTCACCTGAGAAAAATATGCTCAAAGCAAGCCCCAAGGCCGCACCGATAATTGAACCGTAAACATACCCAATACCGCTTTCACCAAACAATACTCTACCAAACACCATACCTAACCCGGCTCCAATGACAATGCCAAGAGTTAAGCCATTTCTCGATTTACTCTGTAGTTTCGATTTATCTTTTTCTTCATTCATACATCACTCCAGTTCTGAACTGATGACTCAGATCAAATTAGGCATGTAACGACTCAGGTCAGGCCCACCGTCAGGTGTCGGCTGCAACGGCCGGCTCGGCTCCGATTCCCTAGGTCGGTTCCCGGTCTCGCGGGCTCTCCTCATGTGAAGGTGATCAACCGTCCTGAACCCACTGTTCGCCAAAGAGGGCTACGTCCAGGTCGCTGGTCTGGGGCCGGACCGTGCGGTAGTGGCTGATCCCCAACAGGATTCGCCCATCCTCGAGCTGGACGAGGCGTGTGCGCACCTATTCTGCCCGATCCAGACCGGGTACTGCCTCGGCTATTGCATCGCAGGAATCGGAGATATCTGACAGGTATGCACGTGGATCACGCGGCATATAGCACTTGCCTTGTGCGCTCGATGTCGTCGGCTATAAATGGGTTCTTGATGGCTCCGGTCATTACCAGGTCGATTTTCAGATCTAACAAGTCTCCGAGCACTTCCCGGAAGCCAAAGTACGCGTCGACCCGAGCGTAAGGTTCCATTGGACCGAGTTCGACCAAAAGGTCTAAATCGCTTTCATCAAATCCGGTCGCTCCATCTACCAATTCGTATAAGACCCATCGTCCCGCCTGAGGTGCGGTGCTTCCCAGAATTCAAACGTCTGCGCCGCCGCTTTTTCTTCATTGACTTCGACGCCGAGGCCGGGATCGTTCGAAACGAGGTAACGATCGCCGTCCATTTCAGGCTGTTTCGGGAAGAGTTCGGGGTCCTGGAATTTCAGGTTTTCGGTTGGAGACACACGCGCCTCGAGCCAGGCGAAGTTGGGGGCGGCTGCGCCCAGGTGGACGCTGGCGGCGGTGCAGACCGGGCCGAGCGGATTGTGCGGCATCAAGTCGATGTAATGTGATTCGGCCATTGCGGCGACTTTCATAGATTCGGTGAATCCGCCGACGTTGCAGATGTCGATGCGCGCGAATTGGGTGATCCCTCGCTCGAGATAGGGCGCGAACTGCCATTTGCTGGCGAATTCCTCACCGATGGCAAAGGGGATGTCGGTCATTGTGCGAAGGGATTCATATGCCTCGGGTGATTCGTCACGAATGGGCTCTTCGATGAAGTCGAGGGTGCCGGCCGGCATTCGCTGGCAGAAGGAGGCGGTTTCGGCCACGGTGAGCCGGTGGTGGTAGTCTATTCCGAGGACAGGGTCGGGGCCGAGCTCCTGGCGGAGCGCTGTGAGCCACTCTGCGGTTACGCCAATGGTTTCTCGCGGCTCGAAGCGATTTTTACCTTTGGTCTTGCCGCGATGAGCGATGGTTGAGCGAATGACCGACCAGCCTTTGCCGATCAGGAGTTTGCAGTTCTCGACGAGTTTTTCCAGAGACGGCGCACCGGTGGTGGCGAAGCAGGGTACCTGATCGCGATGCTTCCCGCCCAGGAGCTGGTAGACGGGCACGTCCAGGGCTTTGCCGATGATGTCGTAGAGGGCGATATCGATGGCGGAGATTGCGCCAGTGAGAATGCGGCCGCCTTCGAAGTATTGGCTGCGATACATTTCCTGCCAGAGTGCGCCCGGATTGCGTGGATCCTGCCCGAGGAGGAATTCGCGATAGTGTTCGACCGCACCCTTGACCGCCAGTTCTCGTCCTGATACGCCGGCTTCGCCCCAGCCGTACAGGCCTTCGTCGGTTTCCACCTTCACCAGCAATTGGTTTCGATTACCTACCCAGGTTGGGTAAACTTTGATTTCTGATATTTTCACCGTGTGCTCCTTTTGTGTGTACTGGGAGAGGTGTTCAGGAATTGTTCAGTTCCAATTCCAACAGTCTGCGATAGCCTGCCAACGACCGCAGATCGAATCAGTTTCGAATGCGCAAATGGTCAAGGGCCCGGCTATTGAGATCAGATGTCATCCTCATAGATGGCTCCACCTACGGTATCGATCAGAACTGTGTGACATTCAACTTCAAACCACTCGCGAAACAGTTTGAGCGTCCGTTTCTTCGGCCATAGATCGGGATCCGTATACCAACCCTCCAGTTCCTCCTCGAATAATGCCTTATAATTTCGCTTTATCCAACGGTCACGGGATTCCGGTGTGTCTGCGTCTTCTTCGGTAATCAGATACACCGTTCGATCTGAGTTTACAGAATCGACTGTAGTCCCGGGATCGTCGTCATAGGGATCGGCATCATTGATCCACCGAATGGCTGGACTTTTGTATTTCAGAAGGAGAGCTGAGCGATTGATCACGGCGAATTCTCCTGATCTTGATACCACGGGACGCGCGGCAAGTTGATTGATATTGAATCAGTAAGGTTTGCCGCCACTGAAACCAGGATGACGGGCCCGGTCTCGATTCAGAATGAAAGAAAAACGAGACAGCTCAGAAAGGCTTTTCGAATTGGGCTGCTGGCCCTCCCTCAAACACGGGCATTAACCCAATCAGCATACAAAACCTAAAGATACAATATAGTATCAATTTATTTATAGATTGAAATATATGATATAATAGATTGTTTATAATATGTTAATATCCAATTTGTTTGAAAGATAATAAAAGTCCAGGCGCCTGGACCTTTATTAGAGGTAGGATTTACCAACCTGGAACGAAGACCACTGAGGGTCAAGCTGTCTGCAGGGAGCATTGGGTTGGCGCTTGCTGTCTCGTAAGGCCAAAGCGGAGGGTGTTGGGCTACTTCGTGGAAAGAGGTTCGACAGAGAGTTTGAACCCGAGTGTGCGGAGAATTTTGACGAGGGTGTCCAGCCGAGGGTTGCCGCGGTTCGAGAGCGTGCGGTAAATGTGACCCCGATTCAGTTTCGTGCGCTGGGCGAGCTTGCCCAGACCACCCCGAGCGGCGGCTACATCCCGCAAGGCAAGGAGGAAGGCCTCAGAATTGGCGTCTTTTTCGTATTCCTCCAGGGCTACTTCAAGGTAGATTCTGGCCTGTTCTGGATCACTGAGGAATTCCTGGTGGTGCGATTCGAAGGGAATCGATTTGGGCATATAGTTGTTCCCATTTTTAGAGGCGTAGATTTCAACTGTCTTATCATTCTTAATAGAACTGTACGTTATAACGCACAAAAACGCAATTGGGAATCTCGGAACTGGTGTCGGGGCCAGATGTTCCTTTACAAAGTCTCAGCCTGACGCCGGCTGTCATCCTGAGCGAAGCGAAGGATCTCAAAGCCCTCGGGGACTAGAAAGTTGTGAACTACTTCGCTCGTTGGTGCTCTCTTGCTAAGAGGTTTTCGTGGAGGCAACAGGCGTTTTGGTTTGGCGAGGTCTGCGCCAGGGTACCTTTGTTCCGTACTGGCACTGCACCAAATTTCCCCGACTGGATTATTCGGAACGAGAGCATTCCGAAAGGGGTCCACCTCAAATATCCCCGTGCAGCGATCCCCTGGCCGAGCCGGTCCACCTAGGCGGTTACTGCGAGGTTTTCGACAGGTAGTGGTGCGTGGTGAGGTAATTACTGCCAGAGACATTGATGTGGAACGGGCGATTCACTCCGAGGGTAGTTGACGAAGGAGGGGATACTGTTTGCGTGTTCAATGCTGAAGTTCCGTTGGAACAGCCGTCCTTGACCAAATGGCGAATGTCATTTCCCCGCAACAACACCTGCTTGCCAGCAGGCCAGGTTCGCGAGCACTTCGTTCATCCGTTTGAGATCTAGATGGCTAAGGTAGTATTGGCTGATCAGCCTACCAATTTGTGGATTGAACTCGTACAGCCACATCCAGCGTCGTAAATGATATTTGCCAATTTCTTTTCCGTATTCAAAGTCGACGTGGCTGCGAAACTCCGGTTTGCTTTCGTCCTTATTCCAAAGCACGTGGATGAACGTTCTGGCGAACCGTTCCATATCTGTTTTGTCGAATACGATTCCCTGGCGGTAGGCACGTATAACAAACTCGATGTCCAGATTGCCGTGTCCGGAATCTTCGCGGCGTCCGCCTGGCCTGTAGTCCCACAGGTATGCATCTTTCGACTCAAGATGTCTCAGCTCCTCCTTGAAAAAGCGGGCCATTTCCGTGGCCGTCTTCATATAGAATCTGGGGAAGTCCGGGTTGGTCGGAACATAGTAAGATGATAGTGAGACCTGTCGCAGGATCAGGCAGAGCGTACCAAAGGCGAGATACTGGTTGTGCGGAAGATTGCGCCACCCACCCCATTCCCGCAAGTGCAGCTCTTTCCCACGTTTGGCATCCTTATTCACGTACCACTTTGTCACAATATTTTTTTCGAGCGTGTTCAGATAATGGTCCGCTTTGTCCTTGTATTTTTCGTGTAAGTCTGGATCCGCGTAGATTGCTCTGACAAATTGGGCAATTGCGCCGCTGGTGTGGCCGTCGTGGACCATAAACTCATCGTACTGATCGGTGTAGGTGACTGTGCCCCAACCCCTGGTGCCGTCCTTGTATCCGGTCCAGGAATCAATTCCCCAATCGGGTACTTCTCTCATTTGGTCGATCAGATTATCGATTCTCACTATGGTGTGGTCCAGCCACTTCGGATCCTTTTTCGCGCGGTACATCGCCATATACGAATACACGGGGTAGGTGTAAGTCCACCCAGGTGAGCCCTTCGCCCGATCGAATAGGCCGGTGTGCGGGTCATTATATTTTGACTCGAATTCCCGGTACCAGTTCACAGCAACTTCCAGTTCCGCTTGTGGCGTGACAGACTCTTCAGAGCCACAGGCAAGTCCTGGCAGGAAGACGATCAGAAACAGAAGCGTACTGATACCGGTGAAGTGTTTCATAGGTGGTCCTTCTTCAGGTGAGTGATGTTGATCCTGACGATTCCAAGTGGGGTGGTGTTTTCTAGATGAGCAAAGTGGTGAACTCTGGCTAAGAGACTTTCGTGGAGGCAACAGGCCTTCTGGTTTGGCGAGGATCGCACACGGGCACCATTGTTCCGTACTGGCACAGCACCAGATTTCCCCGACTGCATTATATGGACCGACTCAGATCACGCCGTGCAATGGGCCTCCAGATGCGCCGAGATCGTCGACTTTCTTTGTGACGGACGGGTCTTCGACAAGCGGTGGCGCGTGGTGAGGTTTGAGGCGGGCGTCGATGATGAGGGATCCGTGACAGCCCCAGTGTTTGTGTTCGGTGAAGCTGTGGACGCCATGGATGTCGTGCGAGGGATTGGACCGGGTGAAGGTGGTCCAGATGAGGTTGTTGAGTGTTCGGCTGGCAAACGCGCTGTCGTCTACCAACAGGATCAGGGGGAAGCCGGAGAGGGTTCCATTGGTCGCTAAGGTGGATACGGTTTCGAGGGCATTCGTGAGTTTGGCGACTTGTTCGGCTGCGCGTTCAGGATCGGCGAACTTTGGGGCTTCGAGGGCGAGTATTCCGGGCAACGCGACGGTGGGATTTCTGAAGCCTTCGGGCAGCGGCAGATTTGACGGGATTTCCTTTGCGAGGTCCCGCTTTTTCTTGCCGGCCGCGGCGATCACGACTTTGGAGCCTTCGTTGAGCCCGGTTCCCGAGTAGTCGAGGGTGTCGATCGTCGTGCGCGTTTGGAAGTGGAGGTCGCGGGTCCAGTCGACCCTTTCGAGGATGTGCTGGAGAAAGCGATCGATGTCGTGCGTGTTGAGATCCGTGTCGTCCTCGCCAGCGGCGATGATGAGATATTTGGCGAGGGAGCACGCGCCGAAACCAAGGATTGCGTTCGCAATGGTGAGGATCTCGCGCGGCTGTCGCTCCTGGTAGGGGATGTAACGTTCGCTGCCGATCGCGAGGAGGAGCGGGTGAACTCCTGCTGCGTCCACGGCGTTGATTTCTTTGACACCGGGGAGGCTGACGGGGACCATTGGTCCGGTGATTTCGTGAATGAGGTGACCGAAGGCGGTGTCTTCCTGAGGTGGACGTCCAACGACGGTGAATGGCCAGACGGCGTCGCTGCGGTGATAGACGTGTTCGACCCGGAGGACCGGGAAGTCGTGGGCGAGGCTGTAGTAGCCCAGGTGGTCGCCGAAGGGGCCTTCGGGTTTGGTTTGGCCAGGGGTGACGGTGCCGGTGATGACGAAGTCGGCGTCGGTTGAGACGATAGAAGCGTCCGGGGTCCGGTGTCCGGAGTCCGGGGGGCCGTTTCCGTGGTCTGTGGTCTGTGGTCCGTGGTCGATTTTGGCGTATCGGAAACGGCGGCCGGCGAGCGCTCCTGCGAAGGCGACTTCCGGGAGGCCTTCAGGTAAGGGCATTACGGCTGCGAAGGTGTGTGCGGGTGGGCCTCCGACGAAGATGCTGACGCGGAGGGGTTCGTCCTTTTCGATCGCGTTGGTGTGGTGGATGCCGATGTCTCTTCTGATCTGATAGTGGAGACCGATTTCCTTGTTCGTGACATAGTCGTTTCCGCCGAGCTGGATTCGGTACATTCCGAGGTTCGACTTGAGGATTCCGGGGTTCAGCGGGTCCTCAGTGTAGACCTGGGGGAGCAGGATAAAGGGACCTCCGTCTTCGGGCCAGCACTTGATCTGCGGGAGTCGGTCGATTGTGGTTTGGTTGGCGAGTACGGATCCGGAGCGGACCTTTTTGGGAAGACTGGTGAGACCCGCTTTTGCGAGGTCCACAAGTTGACCGGGATTCGTGGCAGCTGATTTGAGGAACCCTGGTGGATCGGCCTTGAGTTCGATGATTCGTTTGACGCGCTCGAGGGTGTCGCGGAAGATGAATCGGGCGCGATCTACGGTGCCGAAGAGATTAGAAACGGCCGGGAAAGGTGAGCCTTTCACATTCTCGAAGAGGAGGGCAGGGCCTTCGGCCTGGAAGACGCGACGGTGGATTTCCGGGATTACGAGATTTGGGTCGAGCTCGTTCGGCAGCCGCAGGAGGTGACCGTTTCGTTCGAGGTCTTTAAGACAAGCGTTTAGTGAATTGTAGGGCATGAAGACCTGTTGGAAAGTTGGAAAGTTGGCAGGTTGGAACGTTGAAGGTTGATATCGTGTTTCGGATATGTGGGGACAATATAGTGGACGGAGGGGGGAGGGCAAAGCAGGAAGTGGGCGTGGGAGAAAGGTGGCGTTGTTTCGCTGGCTTAGGAGGTTACGGTGAGGCAACTGGATTCCGGACGAAGGGGTTTTTCAACTGGCACCGGGCTAATTTACCCCCTCTGATGAATACCGGGAGAGTCAGCAGAAAAGAGGGAAGAGGAAGTCGTTCGTTTAGTATTGCAGGAGTGTCGAGCCGCGTTTGGTGAATAAGAAGAAGCCCCGGCATTTGGCCGAGGCTTCTTTGGTTGCTGCGATGTCTTCCCTGATTACTTGGCGAAGACCATTGTTCTGACGGCGGAGTTGACGCCGGCTTCGAGTTTGTAGAGGTAGAGTCCTGTGGACACACCCTTGCCTGCAGCATCACGGCCATCCCAGCGGACGGAGTGGGTGCCAGCGGACTGGGCAGTGTTGACCAGGACACGGATTCGCTGACCGAGCACATTGAAGATGCTCAGGCGGACTTCGGAGGCCTGTGCGAGGTCGTAGCGAATGGTGGTTGAAGGGTTGAAGGGGTTGGGGTAGTTCTGCACGAGGTCGAAGGCTTCGAGCAGTGCCGGTTCGGTGATATTGCTGGCCAGACTGGCTCCCCAGTTTTCCGGCAGCGCGCCTGAGACTACGGAGGTCAGGCCATCTGCCTTCTGATCGGGCGAGGAGATGACAATCACCTTTGAGGCATTCTTCTTGCCTTTGCCCTGGTTGTGGACCACGTGGACTTCGATGGGGTCCGGTGTGGTGGAGGACTGGAGTCCGTCCGTGGCGGTGACGGAGATCGAATAGATTCGTTCGCCGTTTTTACCACTTCGCTCGGCTCTGAGCCAGATGTTAAAGGTGCCGTCACCGTTGTCTTCGAAGGTCCAGTCCGGATCGGTGTTGCCATCACCCAGGCCGTTGATGTCCTGGTTGCTGGTAACAGTGCCGCCAAAGGTTAGGCCTGCGCCAATTTCTGCGCACACGTCCGTGACGGTTCCGGTGCCCACAAGGTGCATCTTGTGGTTTGGTGGCCAAAGATTCTGTACGTCCATTGTGACCGTGATAACCGGGGGCGTAGTGTCTTCCACGGTGACCGACTGCTCATCGGAACTGCTATTGCCATTCCCGTCGTCAGCCGTCCAGGTGACAGTGGTTGTCCCGTGAGGAAATGTGCTGGGCGCATCGTTTGTTATGGTGACATTGCCGCAGGCGTCGGTGGCCGTGGCCGAGCCGATTTCAACGGTCTGCTCGCCCGGACTGGTGCATTCAACCGTTACGTTTGCTGGAAGTGTCAACTCGGGAGCCGTAGTGTCTTCCACGGTAACAAGCTGCGTTCCGGAATCCGTATTGCCTACTGCATCCGTAGCGGTCTAGGTCACGGTGGTCGTGCCAAGCGCGAACGTAGCAGGTGCGTCGCTGGAGACGGTCACACCCGGGCAGTCGTCGGTGGCTGTTGCAGTACCGATTGCCACGGTTTGTCCGGCACCTGTGCACTCAACTGTGACGGCTGCCGGAACGGTTATCACAGGGTCGGTGACATCTTCGATGACCGTAATGCTCACGTCATCAGAGCTGCTTACAGTTCCATCGCTGACGGTAAGCGTAAGGATGTGGGTGCCCGGTGAAAGGGTAACGGTTGGACTCAAACCGCTTCCAATGGAGGTGGCGCCTTCGGTCCATTCGATGGACGTCAGTGTGTCTCCGTCCGGGTCTGAGGCAGTGCCATTAAGTGTGACGGAGGCGCCTGAAGATGGTGCGCAAGCCACCGTAGCGTCCAGACCTGCGTTCACATTTGGCGGCTGGTTGTCCAGTACTGAAATTGAGAAAGAGCACTGAGTCTGTAGTCCACCTGGATCGGTGTAGGTTATGCCGATTGAATAGGCATTCCCCTGGTCAGCAGCTTGAGGTGTCCAGTTGAACACGACACTTGCAGGTTCGGAAATGGAGGTCCCGACGGCTGGTGACATGGTTGCGCCAGAGGGCAGGCCGAGGTTGCTGACCGTCAGGGCATCTCCATCCGGATCACTTGCAGTCGTTGTGAATGAGAACGCCTGGCCAACCGGAATCTGGAATGTGGGTGGCGTGGGTGTTTCACACACAGGGGGTTGATTGAGAGTGCCATCTACAATGCTGATCAAGAAATCAAGCGCAACGCTTCCCCCTGCTCCACCAGGGTGATTTTCTTCGATGACGATCTGTGCTGCATAAAGCTGGCCAATTGAAGCGCCCGAAGTGTCCCAGGTCAGGGCGCACTGGCCGGCGATATTTGTAACTCCCAATCCTGCCGGGTTGGTAAGCCCAGACTCTGCGGCAGTCGCCATTCGGCACGTAAAGGGATCGCCATCGATGTCTGCAATGGCGAGCGGAACCGTATTGGTTCCCCCCTGAACCATCTGCAAAACAACCGGAATGGAAGAAACAGGAGATCCCTGGTTGCCGCCCCTGAGGTCGACCGCAGCTTCTACGCGGAAATTGAACCCAGAGTTAGAGAGCCCACCAATGCGACAGCAACTCTCAAAGAACGCCGTAAACGGACCTTCGCTTCCGTAGGTGTGTTGGACCGTTCGCCGAAGTACTCGATACTGACCTGCAACAACGGCGATTTCGGTAAAGGTTCCTGAACTCATGGACGCAAAATTTCCGTCGCCGTATTGCAGGAACACGCCATCAACAAAATCGGCGCGCCACGCAGCTGTAATTGTGAACTCAACTGTGTTTCCTGATATTCTTTTCCAGGTCACGTGTCCAAAACGGAAGTGACTTGCTTCCGCTGCAGTGGCAGCCAAAATCAGCAGAGAAAATACGATTGCTAAACCCGCAGTAAATTTACGCATTTTTACCTTTCCTCAGATGTGAATGCCTTCATATATGGTGTTTCAAAGATCCATCCTCTTAAACGGGCCGACCCCACCCCCACACACGTATGTGATTTCCTCCTTTCTCTGTCACGGCAAGCCCCGGCCTGTGCAGCCTGCCCGGTAGTATCTTTTGAAAGACTGTACCGCAGCGAATCAAGGTCACTTGATCAGTGAACCCATTTTCTGCGACTCTTGTTGGCCCGTCCTGCTCGCCCCTAACCTTGCGAGCAGGCGTTTGACTTCTGATAGTGTGGGTAGCCCAACTTGTGTTTTGATAACTCGCCCGGTATTGTCGGTTATCAGGGTGCTGGGCAGCGCGTCGATTCCGACCTTTTCGCCGAACCATTTCTGAATCGATGTACGCTCTTTAATGGAAACTCCGCGGATCAATTCATAAGCTGGTTTGTGCTTGTGCATATATCCGGTCAATTTGTCTGTAATGTCGAGCGAGTCGATTGGTACGCCGATTATTCCCAATTCTCCATCGGTGAAGTTGTCACGCAGCCGCGCCAGGTAAGGCAGCTCTTTAAGACACGAGGGGCACCAGGTTGCCATTGTGATGAAGAGGTTCAGTAAGGCGCTGGATTTTGTGGCACTCAACCAGGATGGAGCGGGTTGACCCGTTCTGGTGGCCGGTCGCCTGGCTTCTTGCCCGGTTGCTTTGTAAGGCGAGATTGCGAAGGCCGCGTTTCCCGGCGACAGTGCAGGATTCTCGTAGATGGTAACGAGCTGATCGGCAGGCAGATCTCGTTGGGTCTGCGTTCGTCCAGAGGGCCAGGTGATTCTGAGTTCGTCAACCTGTTGTGCAGTCCCGATACCAAAGAGCAGTGTGGCACTGTTTTGCGAACCAAGGCCCTCTCCTGCCCGGTGCTCCCGGACACGACGTTCCTCTCCCAGGGTGAGTTCGATCCAGGCTCCGTAACCGTCTCGAGCGCTCCAGTCGCTTGAGGATGCATCCTGTTGGTTACCGCCGATCAGGCGAACTGCCAGCACGTGATGCGCTGCCTCGGGCGAATCTCCAATCTCGTTGCGGAAAATTTGGAGGAGCGGAGCGTTTGTGTTTACCGCGGCGAAATCAGGCCAACCGTCTCGATCGAAGTCCCAGGTGGCGATGCCCCGGCTGTCTCCTTTGTGATCCATTCCGGAGAGCGCGGAGAGGTCCTCGAATTGGCGGCCCCGAAGGTTGTAAAAGAGGTTGTTGGGTTCGTGGCCGCTCAAGGAGGCGCCGCCCTCTGTGCCCCTGTTTGTTCTAAACTCACCCGTTGTCTGCATCACGCTCTTGTAGACGGAGTCTCCCTGGGGGGCTTGTTCCTGCAGGTGATGGTCGTGGCGCACAACTGTGAGCCAAAAGCTGCTTCAGAGGTCAACCGCAATCGCGTGTGGGTCTGGTGCCGTGAAGTATCCGTTCGAGACCGCAAGGTCCTGCCATCCGTCGTTGTCAATGTCAACGAACTGACTTCCCCAGGACCAGCCGGTTCGCTGGACGTGCATCTCGTCTGGTTCGGTACCAGAGACTGCCCTAAAGCGGTTTCCCTCGTTATGGAAGAGGGTGTTCCCCTGGGCCATTTTGGAGAATCTCGAGTCCAGGGTCTGGATAGAATTGGTGACCCTGGTGCCGGCCTTGCTGAACATATTGCTGATATAGAGGTCTTCACGCGAGTCATTGTCGTAGTCACCCAGGGTGGCCGCCATTCCAAATCCGACGTCGGCTGCACCAGCGCGTTCGGTCGTGTCTTCGAAGGTGCCGTCCCCCCGGTTTCGGAAAAGCTGGTTCGGACCCCACTGTGCCATTACATAGAGGTCATCCCACCCGTCATCGTTGATGTCCACCACGGCCAGACCCGGGTGTCTATCGTGAGAAATGTGGTCGAAATATCGGGTTGGAGGGGTGAAGGTGTGGGGTTTACCGATGTAGTCACGGACATGCTCTTCCGGAATTGAACGTTGGGCGCGTTCGATCTCTGAAGGGTTAGAGAGCCTTTCGTTGAGGACCTCTCGAAAGAGCAACCGGTCGGTTTCAAGGGTTTTGAA
>CAVOEZ010000011.1:0-16564 GCA_963694355.1 Latescibacteria bacterium UBA2968
CAGCGTCCCGAATTCAGGATCCATAGAAAGCTTCTTCTCTACAGTTTTGCAGGCATGGATAACCGTAGTGTGATCCCTATTTCCAAATTCATCTCCAATAGTTTTCAAAGGTGCACCAATCAGAGATTTACAAAGATACATCCCAACATGCCGGGCACTGGCTATCTCTTGCTTTCTGGTAGCGCCGATAAGTAGAGGAATCGGAATGTCGAAGAAGTCGGACGTAACCTTTTTTACTGTATCTATGTTTAGCGGTAGCCTTGGAGCAGATTGTCTGCCCATACCCGCCAATGCCCGACGCGCAAGATCGATATCGATATTCAGACCCAGATGAGACTTCATAGTGAGTAACCGAACGAGCGCGCCTTCCAATTCTCTCACATTTGAAACTACCTGCTCAGCCAGGAAACGGGATACTTCTGCAGGAAGTAGCACACCTTTTACTTCTGCTTTACAGTTGAGAATTGCAATTCTTGTCTCAAGGTTCGGAGCTTCTATATCGGTAACCAGACCCCACTGAAAACGAGAAATGAGCCGGTCTTCGAACCCCTTCAAAGTGGATGGAGGTCGATCCGAGCTCAATACGATTTGTTTTTGGTTCTGATAGAGCGTATTGAAGGTATGGATGAGTTCACGCTGGCATCCCTCTGTCTTAACATAGAACTGAATATCATCGATCAAGAGTAAATCGGCGTTGCGATAAATTTGGATGTATTCAGCTGTGTCTTGCTTTTGAATGGCATGAAGATAGTCAGAAAAGAACTTTTCGGCTGTCACATACACTATTTTTTCAGCCGTGCCCTTCCGGTGAGCAAGTTCCCCAATTGCCTGCAGAAGATGTGTTTTACCAAGACCAACGCCCCCGTAGATGACAAGAGGATTGAAGGCCGTCTGGCCGGGTGATTCTGCAACTGCTTTTGCAGCTGTAAAAGAAAATTCGTTGCTGTCGCCTACTACGAATTGCTCAAATCTGTATTTTGGATTCAAAGGAAACACAAGTGTAGAGGCGTTCTTGCTAACGTTAGAAACAGGCTCTGCAACCTGATCAACTGGCGATGGAGTTTCCTTAATCGTCTCATTATTTATGAATTCAGATGGACCTTCCAACTCGGATTGAACAACAAATTCAAGTTTAGGTTTCCATGTGGTTTCTTCTTCCACCGTAGCCCGGATCAGCCAGGAGTAGTGTTCCTCCAACCAATCAGCGAAAAAGGAGGTAGGTACTTCGATCACAGCCTTCTCAGGACACAGTTCCAGCGAGTTCGTAGGACCGAACCACGTCTGAAAACTCTGAGGCTGAATCTTCTGCTGAATCGAATGGAGACACCTGGCCCAAAGGCCGGCGGAATCATAGGGCATAGGACAAAGCCATCCCGTACGGGGAGACAGATCTTCCCACCGAAGGAAGTAAAAGAAAGACAATGTGAATGGGAATACACTAAGCCAACATCAAACTGGAAAGATCCTGGAGGGAGATCGGCATTGTGTCATGCTGGTTCCATACGGGGCAAACAACGAAGGGAAACATGCCCGCAACAGAATACAGACAAACACCAGATCTTGGAATCTGTTCCGTTGAAACTGGTTGAAGCTGGATCTACTAGGGGGAGTCCCCGGTTCGTTCAAATCCGGGGGGTTAGGTGGACCACAATCTAAAGAATCAGATTACCTAAGTCAAGCGATTTTCGCCAAAGCCTATGTGATTATAACTGCTTGTAAAAGATAAATTTACACCTACTACATACAGCATCCTGTAGTCAAATCATTTTGATACAATATCTTGTATTTTGGTCAACTACTACCGCTACACCAACACCCAAAATGGCTTGACAAAAGGGGTCTCCGAACCTATATTTTAACTCTATTTTTCTTTCGTATCTGTGGCTTGATCCACAACCAGAATGAGGAGCATGGTATATGAAGCGTACATTCCAACCAAGCAATAGAAAAAGAAAGAACAAGCACGGCTTCAGAAGCAGGATGAGCACCCCAGCGGGACGCCAGGTTCTATCGCGTCGTCGTCGCAAAGGTCGTAAGCGTGTGTCGGTCTAACAATGGGCAGGCCGAATCTGCGTCTCAGACGAGAGGTCCGTCGACTCTACTCGGTGGGTAGGATCTACCGTGGTCGTTGGATGCACGTCAGGATTGGGAATTCCTCCCTGCCGAATCTGCTGATATCAGTACGTAAACGCTTTGGCGGTGCAGTTTCTCGAAATCAGGCGCGCAGACGGATCAGAGCGATTTTCAGAGACCTTCTTCCAAACGGGTCAAATGGAAAACTCATTCTCATTTCCATTGCAGATGCTGCTGGTGAGACGCGCTTCAATGAACTTCGCACCGATCTCACATCAGCCCTTTCCAAATTTGGTCTCTTAGACCAGTGAAATTTATTGCGATTCTCCTCATTCGCGTTTACAGAGTAGCAATCTCTCCATTTCTCATACCCCGCTGTCGTTACCAACCTACCTGCTCTGAATACGGCCTCCAGGCAATTCAACAGTTTGGTTTTCTTCGCGGTTCTTACTACGCAATGGTTCGGGTATTGAGATGCCACCCATGGGGCGGTTCGGGGTACGATCCCGTCCCCAAATCAGAGGATTCACCCTGATGGACAGACGCACCATACTGGCATTCGTAATTATTGGCATTATCATCATTCTTACTCCGTATTATATGGAGTTGGTTGTGGGTGAAAGACCGATTCGGGAGCAGCGTTCCGCCCCCCGACAGTCGGACGTGGAACTCCTCCCGGAAGAAGTAATGGAGAAGGATGCGAATTCCGCAATACCAGAGCCCAGAGTCGCGCGACCTGAGAGAGAGAAAGAGAAGAGGCCTTCGCCAGCCAGAACATTTACACCCAGGCAGGTTCAAGTGGAGACCGATCTCTACATTGCATCTTTCTCAACTGCGGGAGCAACGCTCAACAGTCTTAAACTGAAGCGGTACAACGATTTAGATGGAAATAGGCTTGAATTGGTTTCACCCGGAACGGAAGCACTCGCTGTTTCGTTGGATTCTGAATCGTTTGACGACGTTGAATTCGTACCGGATACGTACGGCTTCGCTATTATTGGCTCCGAACAGGGTGAGCTTGTTTTCAGGGCCCAGAAAAACGGAAAGACCGTTGAGAAGCGATTCCTGTTTCAGGCGAATCGGTATCGATCGGATATGACACTTACAATTTCTGGCGCAGAACGGGATTCTAAAACATCTCTCTATTGGAAGGGCAGCCTTGCAGATACAGAAGGCAATCCCGATGAAAATGCCGTTTATTCAATGGTTGTCACGCGCTCCGGTGGCGAAGTTGATCAGTGGGACGTGGAAGATCTGGGACCGGACAGTGATCCGCTTCCCAGTGGATCCGTGTCCTGGCTGGGCATCAAAAATAAGTATTTCCTGGCCGCATTCATTCTGCCGGATGATCGATATGACTTGAATATGAAGGGCGAGAAAGCGCCCCTCAGCCCTGAGGAATACTATGAAACCGCCATCATCTCAGAGACGCGTGATGATCCCGTGGTTGTTGGTTTGTATTTTGGGCCTATTTCTTACGATCTGCTTCGCGCTCAGAACCAGGATCTGCGGGGTAATATCACCGAACTTGAACTTGATGAAATTATGGACTACGGCTTTTTGCGCCCAATCATGAAGCCTGTTACCATTGTTGTCCTCAAATCCTTTCTGGCACTGCACGAAATCATTCCGAATTTCGGCATAGTAATCATTGTATTCTCTATCCTTATCAAGATCGTCGTATTCCCAATGACGCACAAGAGCCTGGAAGCTTCCGCCAAGATGCAGGAACTCCAGCCCAAAATTACGGCCTTGCGCGAAAAGCACGGTGAGGATCAGCAGAAGGTCAGCCAGGAAATGATGAAGCTTTACAAGGTAGAGGGGGTAAACCCTCTGGGTGGGTGTCTCCCAATGCTCCCACAAATGCCGATTCTCTTTTCGCTGTTCAATGTGTTCAGAGGAGCTATCGAGCTCCGACAGACTGAATTTGCCTTCTGGATTACGGACCTTTCCCAACCAGACAGATTGACGGTAGGTGGGATTGAGATCCATATCCTTCCTCTGTTGATGGCCGTTTCCTCATTTTTCCAATCCAAGATGACAATGAAAGATCCAAAGCAGGCAGCCATGGTTTATATCATGCCTATATTTATGACCTGGATTTTTTGGAGCATGTCATCAGGCCTCGTGCTTTATTGGACAATGTTCAATGTGCTCACACTTGCACAACAGCAGGTAATGGAAAGAACAAAGTCGATTGTGGGCACAAAATGAGGGAAATGACCCAGTGCGCCCATCAGACCGCGACACCATTGTAGCCATCGCAACTGCGCCAGGTGAAGGCGCTATTGGGATCATTCGTTTGAGTGGTGATGAAGCTATTTCGATGGCCTCTTGCTCTTTCCACGGCAAAGAGCCGCTTGATCAGTTGGAAGATCGTCGCCTTACATTTGGCCGCTTGATTATCAGAGACCAGTTCCTCGATGAGGTTCTGGTCTCTGTCATGAGAGCTCCTCACTCCTATACGGGCGAACACACGGTTGAATTAAACTGCCACGGTGGACCACTTGTACTGAGGCGAATTGTTGAGTCACTCCTTGCTGCTGGTGCAAGACAAGCAGAGCCAGGGGAATTCACCCGGCGTGCGTTTTTGAATGGCAAGATGGATCTCACCCAGGCGGAAGCCGTGGCTGAGATGATAGGTGCGCGGGCTGACCTGGGGTTGGAGGCGGCCTATTTCAAGCTGCGTGGTGGATTGAAGGAAAAATTTCAGGTGATGGCAGAATCATTGCGGTTCGCCATTTCGATGCTTGAGGCGGATCTCGATTTTTCGGAAGATGTCGAGATCGATACGGAGGTTTTCGCGGACCCTTTACGAAAAGCCAATACGGAACTTGAAGATCTGATAGATTCGTACAACCAGGGGAAGGTGATTCGAGATGGCGCCGTGGTAACACTCGCGGGAAAACCGAATGCTGGAAAATCCAGTCTGCTGAACAGTTTGCTGGCAGAAGATCGGGCGATTGTCACTTCGGTTGCTGGGACGACAAGAGACACTATCGAGGAAACCGTTGACCTGAATGGTGTACCCGTCATACTTGTCGATACAGCCGGCCTACGCAAAACTGGAGGCCTTGTTGAGCTCGAAGGCACAAAAAGGACGTTTGCCGCAATCGATAATGCACACCTGATCCTGCAGATCGTGGATGCCTCTGTTGATCCAACATCTGAAGATTTGGACTTTTTAGAGGGAGCGGATCACGATAGGGTCATCCTCGTCAAGAACAAGGAGGACCTGGGTGAACGCCCTGGCTGGTTAGGTGGAACAGAACGGGATCAGATCTCGGTATCGGCGCTTACCGGTTCGCACGTGAATGAGCTCAGGGAAGCTATCCGGGATCGTGTACTGGGGAAGTGGGAAGGAAAGCGGGGAATCATCACTCAGGAGAGACACGTCGAAGCGTTGGTGAGATCCAGGGAATCGCTTTCGAGAGCATTGACAGCAGTGGAGGGGAAACTTCCGGGTGAGGTGGTCGCTTTCGAGCTAAGGGAGACTTTGGAATTCCTGTCATCCATTGTTGGCGAAACCACATCCGATGATATACTGGATAGAATCTTCAAGACCTTCTGCATTGGAAAGTAGACATGTTTCACGTGGAACATCACAACGGATTCGTGGCTTGAACAATATCGACCTCGAGCAAACGGCGCGTGAGCTGGGAATTGCCCTTACTGAGGAGCAACTCTTGCATTTTGAGTCCTACGAGTCAAAAATCACTGAGTGGTCGGACCGCACAAATCTGGTGTCGAGAGGAGATCAGGCCCATTTGAGAGGGCGTCATTTCCTCGATTCTCTCCTTGCGCTTCCCTATCTTCCTGAGGGGAAACATTCCCTGATGGATTTGGGCTCTGGGGCAGGTTTGCCGGGCATTCCAATAAAGATTGTGCGCCGGGATATCAAGGTCACGCTTTTGGATTCGAACAGAATGAAGAGTCTGTTTCTTGCAGATGTCATCAAGGTGCTGGCATTCAGCGGGCTATCGGCAATCAGGTTACGTGCAGAGGAAGTTCCATCGGGAGAAGAGCTTGTTACGTTTGATGTGGTGACTGCACGCGCCGTGGGTGTTTTGCCACTTCTGTGGAAAATGGCTGAGCCAATTCTGAACCCGGGTGGGTTTCTTCTCGCGTTCAAGGGCCCTGAGGCGAGGCAAGAGTGGGGAACGCGTGCACCGAAACACCTGGAAGTAGGCTATTTCGAAAAGATTATTCCTGCTACGGGCCGGATCCGGATGATGGTTTGCGTTCGAAAAAAAGTCGACTGACAGACAATAGATGTCTTCAGGTAGAATCTACCTCGACCAATTCAAGGAGAACGCCGCCGGCACTCTTTGGATGTAGAAACGCTACTCGTCTTCCGCCGGCGCCCAATCGAATATCTCCGACAACTTCTTTTCCCTCCTTCCCGCAATCCTCCAACACCTTATCCAGATCCTCCACAGATATGGCCACGTGGTGAAGGCCTTCTCCATGGCTTTCAAGAAACTTTGCGATCGCGTTCGATCCCTCTATCGGCTCCAGCAATTCTACTCTTCCTATGCCCTTGCCGTAAAAGGCAATTTTAACGCCTTCAGAAGGATGTATCTCCTCATAGTCAAGAGTCAATCCAAGGAGTTTATAAAGCTGACCCTGTTCCGACAGACTCTTTACCGCTATCCCAACGTGATCAACAATAGCGGATATCACGAGTTACCCTCCATAGTAGAGTGAGAACCAAAGACCTTCCGAAGGGCGTCTGTAATTTCTCCCAATGTAGATCCAACAGAACATGCCTCTACAATTGTCTCGGTGATCGGCCCGGATCCAGATGCCCTGTTCTGAAGGACATCGAGCACGTTCCGTACGGCTTCATTGTCCCTTCCCCGTTTCATGTCAGCGAGAAGCTTCTTCTGTTGGGATTCGGCGTCTCCAGGCGATGTAAACGACGAAGCAACCGGGTCACCGGATGTGGAAAACCGATTCAGTCCCACAACAACCTGCTCGTCTGATTCGATGGCGTTCTGGGCCTGGTATGCGGATTCACCAATCTGAGCCGCAGTATATCCAGAAGATGCGGCTTCCACCGCTCCGCCGTTTCTGTCGACGAGATCCATTACTTCGAGAGCCTCAGATTCCACGCTGTCTGTAAGGCTCTCTACCGCATACGATCCTGCAAGTGGATCGATTGTGTCGCAGACACCGCTTTCGTAGGCAATGATTTGCTGCGCCCTCAAAGCGAATTCTACACCTGCCTCAGATGGCAAACCAAGCGCTTCGTCATAAGCATTGACGTGAAGGGACTGTGTTCCTCCGAGGACTGCTGCAAGAGCCTGCAAGGTGGTTCTGGAACAGTTATTCATGGGCTGCTGAGCAGTCAGCGTTGATCCACAAGTCTGAGCATGGAAACGCATCCTTCTGCAGGCGGGGTCTTCAATTCCAAACTGTTCTTTCACCAACCTTGCCCAGAGGCGACGTCCAGCCCTGAATTTCGCTACTTCTTCCAAAAAATTGTTGTGAACACCATAAAAAAAAGAAAAGCGAGGGAGGAGTTTATAAAGATCCAACGCATGTTCGTCAGCTGCCTGTGCATAAGCCAGGGCGTGAGAGAGTGTAAAACCCAGTTCCTGGGCAGCTGTTGCACCAGCCTCTCGCATATGGTACCCGCTTACACTGATCGGATTCCATTTGGGTAAAGAATTTATGCAATAGTCCATAAGGTCAACGGTCAGTCGAAGAGAGTGACCGGCCGGAAAGATGTATGTTCCACGTGAAACATATTCCTTGAGGATATCATTTTGAACCGTTCCCCCCAGTTCCGCAGGAGAATGGTTTCGACGGACGGCAGTACCCAAATACATCCCCAGGAGAATGGCCGCCGTGGCGTTGATGGTCATGGAAGTACTAACTTTGGTCAAATCGATGTCCGCCATCAAATTTTCCATGTCCCACAATCCGCTTACCGATACACCCACTCGTCCAACTTCTCCGTCCGAAAGGTGATAATCCGAATCGAAGCCCATCTGTGTTGGCAGATCGAATGCAACACTTAATCCGGTTTGACCGTTTTGGAGAAGCATATGATAACGTTTGTTTGCTTCCTGAGGCGTGGCGTAGCCGGCATACTGCCGCATTGTCCAAAGATGGCTGGTGTACATACTCCCGTACACGCCCCGCGTGAATGGGAGCTGTCCGGGAAATCCAAGGCTATCCAAATATGTGGCATCCCCATTGCGAGGCGTTTCCAGAATATCCAGTTTACGGCGCCCGGGAGCCGGCGACAGGTTCGCGTGCCATGCTTTTTTTTCTAATTCCATATCGGAAAGATGAGACTCACTGGAGGTTCCTGTATCAGAATGAATAGGGTCATTGTTCAATAGTACCTCGCATCGCAGCAAAGCTGCGGGTGAAATTAGAAACTTCTGTTGGTCATGACAACATACACTTGCTTGTGTATCTTTTTAGAACATCCTTCTAATTTCCCCACTTAGATTGGATATCCACACCAACTTGTGTGTGGTTGCAGGTCTTTGGACCTGTTCTGCGGGGAGGGCAAGATCAACCTAAATGGTTATTTTTCTCCCCTGATCATCCTCATCTGCCCTCCCCACAACTATTTATGGCAAATCAATGGACACCCGTTATTGGGTGTCCATTCGTATATTATATAAACAATAACTTATTGTAATTAAACGATTTGACCGTATCTATACAACCAAGTTCTCGATTCGACCGATTCCGTCAATTTCACAAACTACAAGATCACCCGGTTTAAGCCAGAGTTGGGGTTTTCGACCCATGCCAACACCGGGCGGTGTCCCCGTGAAAATCAAATCGCCAGGTCGCAATGTAAAAACGTGTGACAGGTAAGCTATCAGGGTATCGACTTTGAATATGAGCTGTTTCGTATTCGAGTCCTGAACCGTTTCTCCATTCAGCATACAACGAATCCCGAGCTCATGTGGATCCGGAATTTCATCCCTGGTTACAATGTGAGGCCCAAGGGGAGCGAAGGTATCGAATGTCTTGCCCAATATCCACTGCCCAGCCGGTTTCTCCAGTTGGTAGTCTCTGGCGCTCACGTCCTGACCAACCGTATATCCCGCAACATGTTCCATTGCATGATTCTCGGGGATATTCCTGCCTTGTTTCCCAATTACAACCACCAATTCCGATTCATAGTCGAGTTTTTCACTAGAACTTGGCGCCTCGATGGCATCCGTTGGACCAATTATGGATGAGGCGAATTTTGAGAAAACAACAGGCTCAGATGGCACTGCCATGCCACTTTCTTCAGCGTGGTCAGCGTAATTAAGACCAATACAGATGACCTTCTCAGGGTTTGAAATGGGCGCGAGCATCCTGATGGTCTCAATGTCAATGCCGCCCTGTCCTGCGTTCAGGATTGACCGTGCTGCATTCATCATGGAAGATCCACCCGCCAGAAAACTTAACATGTCTGAGGGGATATCAGGATTCAAGACGTTCAAGTCATAAACGAAGGACCCGGACCTGGCGCCCAATCTAGATTGGCCATCAATTTCATAAGTCAGAAGCTGCATGTTCGGAGGGTTCCTTTCATTAGGAATGCGATTGATGTAATCAGCTGATGGCTCACGCGTGGGAACGAAAAACTTACAGGGTGGCTTTTGACCTGTCAAGTCCTTTCGGGTCATAGAAATACGTTGTTTCCGTAATGCCTTATACCTTGCATCGGGACGCCGATTATGGTACCTTTTCGCCTTGACAATTAATCGTCGGAAAAAAACATTGGAAACCTGAACTTGGAGAATTTCATGTCGGAATACACACCACCGGTTGGAGCCGAGAAGATTACAATGAAGTCCGGAAACCTTTCCATTCCGGATTACCCGATCGTCCCGTTTATTGAAGGAGATGGCACGGGACCTGATATTTGGAGGTCTGCTTCGGCTGTTCTGGACGCCGCAGTGGAAAAAGCGTACGCCGGCAAAAGAAAAATTGCGTGGATGGAGGTCCTGGCCGGCGAAAAGGCCTTCAATCTTACAGGAAACTGGCTGCCGGACGAATCGGTTGAGGCGTTCAGGGAGTATCTGATTGGAATCAAGGGTCCGCTTACGACGCCCATTGGTGGAGGTATCCGCAGTTTGAATGTGGCCCTCCGGCAAATCCTGGACCTGTATGTCTGCCTCCGCCCCGTGCGATGGTTTCAAGGTGTTCCCAGTCCTGTGAAAAGACCCCAGGATGTGGATATGGTGATTTTTCGAGAGAATACGGAAGACATCTATGCAGGCGTGGAATGGGAATCAGGTTCTCCGGAAGTAAAGAAGGTCATTAAATGGTTGCAAGATGAAATGGGAGTCGACAAAATTCGTTTCCCGGACACATCGGCAATTGGTATAAAACCTGTGTCCGAAGAGGGAAGTAAACGCCTGATAGGTGCGGCAATTGGATACGCTCTGGACAATAACCGCAAAAGCGTCACGCTTGTCCACAAGGGCAACATTATGAAATTCACTGAAGGTGCATTTGCTGCATGGGGTTATCAACTGGCAGCGACCGAATTTCGAGACCAGACCATTAGCCAAAGAGAAAGCTGGATTCTTGGCAACCGTGAACAAAAACCGGAAATTTCTGTTGAAGACAATGCGCGCGCGATTGAACCCGGATATGAAATGATGCCTCCAGAACGTCAGGCAAAAATTAAAGCGGATGTAGAAACCGCCCTGGCATTGTGGGATACGCACGGCGAAGAAAAGTGGAAAAACAAGCTGCTCATCAAAGACGCGATAGCAGACATTACCCTGCAGCAGGTGCTTACCCGGGCAACCGAATTCGATGTTGTTGCAACCATGAATCTCAATGGGGACTACCTTTCAGACGCGTTGGCTGCTCAGGCTGGTGGAATTGGAATTGCGCCTGGTGGAAATATCAATTACCAGTCAGGTCACGCTATTTTTGAAGCCACACACGGTACTGCACCAAAATATGCCGGTCTTGATAAGGTAAACCCGGGGTCTGTAATCCTTTCGGGTGAAATGATGCTCAGGTATATGGGTTGGGCAGAAGCTTGCGATCTCATACATGCGGGACTGGAAAAGACCATAAGATCCAAGGTCGTTACGTACGATTTTGCCAGAATGATGGATGGGGCGACAGAAGTAGGATGTATGGATTTCGGAAAAGCAATTATTGGAAACATGTGATTCAGGCCTGTTGAATGACCGAAACAATCCCTTCCGCCCATTGGCCGAAGGGATGTTCAGTTTGAAGGGTGACGGAACCGTTCTGAAGAACGAAGCGTCAGGAAGGAGAACAGACAGGTGACTAAGATTATTATAGCCACACTCACTGTTGTTTTATTGGGAGGCGGTTTTTGGGCTTCCAATCGAATATCCGAGGTGGAGGAAGAAGCAGCTGCTCTCCGGAAAGACCTGAGCAGGACAAAAACACAGCTTGAGCAAAGAATTGGCAAGGAGCGTTTTCTTACAGAAAAAATAACAGGCATAAAAGCAAGAATTGTTACCAATTTAGGAAACATAGAAGTCAAATTCTTCCCCGAAAAGGCTCCCCTGCAGTGTTATAACTTCATCACTCGGGCGGAATCCGGGTTCTACGACAGCACGCAGTTCCACCGCGTGATCAAGGGTTTCATGATCCAGGGAGGGGACCCGAATAGCAAAAACGACGATCCATTCGACGATGGCAGGGGAAAACCAATGGTCTCGATCCCTCATGAATTTAATGATACTCGGCATCTCCCTGGCATTCTCTCCACGGCGCGACCGGGAGACGAATCAGCTGGCGCCGGTAGTCAGTTCTTCATCATGCACGGTAGCAACTCAAATCTGGATGGGAACTATACGGCCTTTGGAGAGGTCATCAAAGGAATGGACGTGGTGAATGCAATCGCCACGACCAGCACCAACAAAACCAATCCCCGGCTCATAGACCGACCTGTTGAACCCGTTACAATACGACGGATCCTCCTTTATCGATAGGTCATATAGATTCTCCACAAAGTTGTCCACAATGTGAACAACTCGAAAAAGGAGAAACGTATCGACGTGCATCGGGTTTGTTGCGCGATTCAGACTCAATTATTCACACATAAATCATCAATTGTGAATAACATGTGAATAAACCAGTTTTCTAACGCAAAACCCAAACTTCTCGATCCAGACTTTCAGTCGGAAAGCTCCTGTTCATATGCCTTTTCCGTGTGCCGAACAGTGCAAGATTTCACTTGCTCCGCCCGGGTCATTGTTCTATATTTCTGCGGAATTCCAGGAAGTTATGCTAAATTTCGTCCAGTTCAGCCCAGGGAAACGGGCGCGTGATTGAAAAGGTTAAAGACGACGTTGCCGAACTGCTTGAACCTTCCACTCAGTATCTGGTAGAGAAGCGGTTACGGCCGGATTTCCTGACTCTGGTGGGCTTTGTGCTCAACCTGGTCGCGGCAATCCTTTTTGGCATTGACCAGATTCGATGGGCCGGTTTCGCGGTGCTATTGGCTGGCATTTTCGATATCATGGATGGTCAGGTTGCCAGGGCGGGTCGTCAGACCACCAGTTTCGGGGCACTGCTCGATTCAACCGTGGATCGTTATTCAGAAATCTTCGTCTGGTTTGGCATTGCAGTCAGTTTCATAAAATCCGATTCCCTCTGGACAACCTCAGCGGTCTTTTTTGCTCTTGCCGGATCCCTTATGGTAAGTTATGTAAGAGCTCGGGTGGAGGGGTTGGGGGAAGAATGTAAAGTTGGTTTGATGCAGCGTCCGGAGCGGGTCATCGCGATTGGGGTTGGAGCGCTCATTGGCCAGTTCGCTCTGACTCTGGTTGTCTGGGGAATCGCACTTCTTGCCAACTACACAGCCCTGCACAGGGTGTTATATTTCCGAAAAAGATCAAAATCCTGATCACCGAGGCAAGAAGAGGCATGGTGACATTCAAATTTCCAACCCGGGGTTCATCCGGGTTTTTTGTTTTTGAGTTCAATACCTGATCATAACCACAGCTAAGCCCTGTTTGTTGCGTAGGGACACGGAGCCATGAACGGACTTTTCATAACTTTTGAAGGCATCGACAAAAGCGGAAAATCGACCCAGGCCGAGATGCTGTCTGAACGGTTGGAGCGACTGGGGCATGAGGTTGTCCTTACCCTTGAGCCGGGTGGTACGCCTCTCGGCAAGAAGATAAGAGAACTTGTTCTTGGCAAAGAATACGATACCGCCGACCGGACAGAGGTGCTGTTGTTCGCAGCCGACAGGGCACAACACATACACGAAGTGATTCTTCCAGCTCTAAAGGTGGGGAAAGTGGTGATCTCCGATCGTTTCGTAGATTCCACGATTGCATACCAGGGCTATGGCAGGGGAATGGAATTCACCAGGTTGAATCAAGTGCAGGAAATTGCCACTGGGGGACTTCGACCGGATCTTACGTTTTGGATAGATATTGAATTGGAGATTTCTCGCGAACGCAAACTACTGGATAATCCCGACCGCGTCGAAACTGGAGGAAAACCATTTTATGAAAATGTGCGGAGAGGCTACCAGACGCTGTATGATTCGGAACCCGAACGAATCAAGCGGCTGGATGGTACCCAATCCATCCCTGCCATCGCACAACAAATACTCGAAACCGTTTGCAACCACAAGCAAATTGAAGTCGTAGAGTGCTCTGAGCCGGGAACCACCAAGGGGTCGAGGGCGTCCAATCAAGGATAGGATTGGGGTTTGAGGTTAACGAACAGTCGAAGTTGGAGGCAAAGGATGTTCATAAGACGTACTAGATTCTGGGCAGGCACCGCGTTGGTGGCAGCTTTAGTCGCATACCTGGCATTGGATTCGGACCTGGTAAAAGGTGAAGATGGCTACTCCGTTGTAGGACGAAGCATCGACGAGTATGCTGAAACGCTTAAACTGCTTACAACAAGCTACTATAAGCCGCTCGCCTCTGACTCATTGACCGCATCTGCAATTCAAGGCATGCTGGAAGATCTCGATCCGTACACCCAATTTTTGGATCGAAGGGCATACGAAGAACTGATGATCGATACCCGCGGTAAATTCGGAGGTTTGGGCATTACAATCAGTCGGCTTGACAGTCTCCCGGTGGTTATGAGCGTGATTGAAGGAACGCCTGCCGATACATCTGGCCTGGTAGTGGGTGACCGGATTATCGAGATCGATGGAGATCCCACGGTTGGAAAACAACTCCAGGAGGTAGTCGACGTTCTCAGGGGAGATCCAGGAACCAATGTTTCAATAGGAATTGATAGAACCGGCAGGGCCGAGTCGTTCATCCAGCAAATCATTCGGGCAAGGATATCAGTCAAGAGCGTCCAGTACGCGGAACCTGAAGAAGGGATAGGCTATATCGCGATGTCCGGGCTTGTAAACAGCCGATTTTCGGAGACGACGCCGGAAGAACTCGAGGAAGCTATTGATGGCCTGCTGGCGAACGGGGTCAAGGGAATTGTCCTGGATCTGAGAGCGAATCCGGGCGGGCTGCTTGGACAGGCGGTATCCGTGGCTGATAAATTCCTGGATGAAGGACTCACTGTCGTAACGACTAGGGGACGCATCCCATCACAAGACAAGGAATATCGCACAGCGGGTCCGGAAATTGCCAGGGGAGTTCCGCTTGTCGTTCTGGTGAATGGATACAGTGCCAGCGCCTCTGAAATTGTGGCAGGTGCAATACAGGATTCGGATCGTGGTCTGATTCTGGGAACCCCAACGTTTGGCAAAGGGTCAGTCCAGTCATTCCGTCAGGTGGGTAGGGATAAGGCATTGAAGTGGACCACGGCATTATACTATACGCCCAGCGGTCGGAGTATTCACAAAGGGTCGCGACGATTCAGACCTACGCAAGACCTGGTGCTGAATATCGGAAACAAGAGTGTCTCCGCGTTTCATGCAATTGCTACCGTAGCAGAAAAAGACAGACGAGAGGATGCAATTGCGGAGCTGATGGAACGTTTCGATCTGGACACTCCGGAAGAAGCCGAGCAGATTTTCGATGTCAAATTGGGTGAAATGCTGGGCCTGAGTTTAAAATCCAGTAACAATGATCCCCAGGGTGATGATCCCAGCCGGAAATACAAGACTGCCGGGGGTCGTACGGTCTATGGTGGGGGAGGCATTACTCCCGATGTGGAAGTTGAACTTGAGGCGAGGCCACGCATTGTGGTGGCGCTTCGTCGTGCGGGGCTCTTTTTTGACTTCGCAGTTCACCACGCAGCTTACCATATTCTGCCGGAAGAACCCGGAGCCTTTACCGCCGGAGCGGATGTCCTGAAGGCGTTCAAGTCATTCGTGGCTGATTCGACAAATACAACGGCATTTACATATCGGACGGCGGGGGAAGCCCGCCTGTCAGATCTGGAGGAGTCGTTTGCTCAGTCCGGTCTAGAAAATGAAGCCAGTGAGGAATTCGAAAGGCTAAGACAGGTGGTCGAAAAGGAACGAGAAATCGAATTCGACAAGGCGTTGTCTTTTATAGGCATGGAAATAGAGCGGGCAATCGCAAATCGTATGTGGGGAACGCAAGGCCGGTTGCTGATCTCGCTTCGAGGTGATCGTCAGTTCGAGGAAGCCGTTAAAATTCTGAATGATCCGGAGCGGTATCAGAAGAGCATGAAACTTGCACTGGCGGCAGGAAAATGAAAAAAGAAATTGGCTGAGAGCAGTACAGGTGCAATTGAAAACGAGGCGACCAGATCACATGGCCGCCTCGTTTTTTCTGCTGGTTTGGCTGTAGTTTACTTGGAATCCAGGTCGTGAACAGCATCCCAATTCTCTGGCGGTGGTGCCTGCTTGTATTCATGACACCGCGCTAGGAATATTTTGCTGGGACCATCGAGTGGGTCGATCTGGAGTCCGCTCTCGAAAGTCGCGATGGCATCATCCCATTTGCGTTCCTTGTAAAGCGCCAGACCCTCCTTGTAAATTTCTATAACTTCCATCTTCTTCGGGTCCACTTCTCCGAGACGTCCCAGTATCTCATAGACCCTGACGGGCTCATCTCTGCCTACCACTCGTAAGCTGTCGAGCTCTCTTACATCTATGACTTCGCGCGCTGCTCGGTAGGTGGTTTCTGAAATCATTGTGGTTACGTCGTAGGCTTTGCCGGCACCTTCGAGACGAGCAGCCAGATTCACCGAGTCCCCCATAATTGTATAATCTACACGGGTTTTGGATCCGAGGTTGCCCACAACCATTTCACCGGTATTAATGCCCATCCGTACGCGGAAGAACTCCCCCCTGCCCTGCTCGACCCACATTTGCCTGAGCTCCTCCATTCGCCCAGCTTCTTCCCACTTCGCTCGAAGTTCACTGATTTTGGCCTGCATGTCGACAGCAGCCAGAACAGACTTTACGGCGTGATCTTCAGTTTTAAGCGGCGCACCATAGAAGGCAATGATGGCGTCACCTTCGAATTTGTCAATTGTGCCACCTGTCTCTCCAATGATGTCACACATTTCGGACAGGTATTCATTCAGCAGTTCTACCAACTCAACGGGCGTGAGGCTC
>CAVOEZ010000012.1:0-16369 GCA_963694355.1 Latescibacteria bacterium UBA2968
CGCACGCCTCGACCATTTCATCCGCATCCTCCAGTTTCCCCCCGAACGGTTTTTCGGCAGACACGCCCTTGACTCCCGCCTCTGCGCAAGCCACCACCGCATCCTTCGTATACTTCCCCGGAGTCACCACCGAAACCAGATCGGGAACGACCTCCTTCAGCAGACTTTCTGCATCCGGAAACAGCGCCTTCACGCCGAAACGTTCGCCCACCGCAGCCCTGCGCGCCTCCGAAAACTCGGCAATCGCCACAACTTCCGTATCCGGATACGTCGCAAACGCCTCCGCATAAACCTGACCCATTCTTCCGCATCCGATAACGGCTACTTTGTACTTACTATCAGACATATTCATTACTCCCTGTTCGGTCAAAGATCCTCGTGCAGAATCACCAACTCAACGTCGGTCACAACGATATCACATACCATTTTTGGACTGCGTTCAACCAGAACAATCTCCAGACTGTGGCTGCCCTGACCGATATGATTGCTCTCCAGCGCTTTCGAAAGCCAGACTGCCCCGCTCACATCTGAAATGCCGTGTGGATCGGAAACCGTACAGTACTTCATCTCGAGCTCCGGGAGTGCCTTGCCATCCCACTTCAATTTGACTACGTCCCCATACACCCATTCCGCCAGTCTGACACGCAACCGGGCTAATCGTGGCACACCCTCGTCTCCCAGATCCAGGGCGATCACCGGGCCGATTTCGGTCGATGTCGGCTTCAAACGCACGGGGACGTCGCCATAGATCCTGTCGATTCTGTATGCGCCCCGCCATTCGCCCTCCTTCTGAATAAACCGGTGGGTGGCCGCATAGATTTTGTCGGTGTTCTGAAGCGTATCCAGCGATCCGATCTGGCTCAGCAGCTCTCTCCGGTTGCTCCTGCCGGCGTGCCAGTTGAACGTGTAAATTCCATCTGCGCCCGCATTGTGATATCTGGTCGAAATCGCCCGCGTCCGCATCCGGTTCTTCTGCTCAGGATCTTCGGGACCCACGTGAGCATCGGGCAATCCGCCATCGAACCCTGGACAGACCAGAACATCTGTTCCTGAACACAGCGCCTTGAACTCACTTACATCGATCGAGGGATCTGTTGCGGCGCCCCCTGCCGGGATCAGGATATCGACCAGCCCCTCCTCGATCCAAACCGGGATGTCATATCCGATTCTCCTGCACATCTCGAGCGAACCGGCCACACGCGCTGCCAGATAGAACGGCCGGCCTCGCTTTTTAGCAAGCTCAGTAGTCATTGCCCGAACACGGCGCTGCAGGTCTGTCAGCACATACCGTAACCGATAGGCCTCATCCTCATCAAAATGAAAGGCGTGGCGCTGCCAGTCCAATTCCACTCCGTCCCAATCATATCTGCTGCAGACCTCCTCGATATGTGCATACCGATGCGCTCTGATTTCAGGAACCGAAAAGTCCCACGACAGCGCGAACCATTCGGACGTCCGATCTCCGAGCAGCCACTCCGGATGAGCGCGCCGCCTCGCGGTCATCTCTATATGATGCATCTTCTCCAGATCCTCGACCTGTGCACCATGGAAGTGATTGTCATTCATTCTGACCGAAGCATAAACGTGAAGCCCCAATTCGTGGCCCCGCTCGACCAGAGCCTCCTGAGGGTCCTCGCCGCGCTCCACCATCTGCCGGATATTCTCGGTATGTATGTAAGAGTAAGCGTTTTCATAGGTTCGCTGATTCGCCTCCGCGAGCTGCTCCAGCACCTCACTCGGCCATCTCGCCGCGTGCTCGCCGATACACCAGAACAGCGCGCCCACCTGAGTGTCCACCAGCGGAGCGTAGACCTTCTCCAGAAAATCCTCCATAGACTGGGGCACTTCCGAATAACCGTGGGGTGCGCCATCCCAATTGTAGATGATTCTGTAATCTCGTGGTCCACTCATACGTGGTTCTCCGGTACAAATCTTCTCAATAATCATAATCTTCACACAATTGCAGGGCGAATAGTACGTGAAACCATTATAATGTATAGAATACCCAAATCCAAGGAACCAATCCCCAAATGACATCCGTCCCAAACAGATTCGCTGTCATGCGAAGTGGCGCAATAGGCGACTTCGTATTCACAATGCCTGCCATATCCGCTCTCCGCACAGCATTTCCGGATGCCGAGTTTCACCTGATCGGACATCCCTCGATCGCCTGTTTGAGTCATTGCCCGAACATACACGACATCAACAACGCCGAATTCGCCTCCCTCTACGCAACGACGCCCATCCCTGCGCCTACACGCGAGATATTTTCAGAACTCGACCTCCTGCTGGCATATGCCGTGGACCCCGATGGTCAGCTTTCAGGTCACCTGGAACAAATCGTCCCGGGAGACACGCTCGTACACAATCCGGTTCCTCCCCCATCGATGCACATTGTCGACCACCTGCTCGAACCCCTGAGCCGACTCGGGATTCCGGTCAAGCAAAACTCGCCGCACATCGAAATCGATGCTCTGGGCCGTGCCTACGCTGAACAGGTCTTGCAAGCACATTGCTACACGCACCCTCCGGTGATCATTCATACGGGCAGTGGCGGCATTCGGAAATGCTGGCCTGTCGACAGATTCAATACTCTGGCAGATCGACTCCATCGTGCGGGGATACGGGGCCTATTCATACAAGGACCTGTAGAACTGGAACGAGGAGCCGGATCCCATGCCACACTATCCCCTCCGGACCTGCCTTCCCTCGCTGGATTGCTCGCAAAATCTCGTCTGTTCATCGGAAATGATTCTGGCCCCGGTCACATTGCCGCGGCGGTTGGCGCGCCCTCCCTTACATTATTCGGACCAACGGATGCCAACGTCTGGCGACCCAGGGGCCCAATGGCGCGGCATCTGTGCGCCCCCGATGGTGACCTCAACCGACTTTCGGTAGACCGCGTCGTGGAAACTGTGCTCGATCAACTCCAGCCTCAATCCAGCGGCCTCGGAGATTCACCTGCGTGATGGACAACACTTGTGCGGCCAGTCCCGGGCCCGTTAACTTCCAGTTTCCATCGCGCCCTGCTTAAACAGCCAACGCTTGAGATGACCTGAATTCCCCAATCTGATTGGTCGCCTGATCCGCATCAAAGCGGTTGCCAATCCACCCGCCAGTTCTTAGCTTTATTGCGGCTGGCAAACTGAAATCCTCAACAGATCTCTGGAGGAACGGAATGAGCGTAGAACAGATGCTCGACTTGACCTACCGCGGGAACAAACTGAGTGAAACCTCTGAAGAAATTGGTGAACTGCGTCCCTCGGATCAACTCGTCGACGACGGACCCGCGCTTCGGGAGCGAATGGCTGAAGACGGCTACCTTTACCTTCCGGGACTTCTGGACACGGACAAGGTTCTGGCCGCCAGACGTGAGGTAATGGAACGTCTCTCCACCAGAGGCGCTCTGGATGAGCGATTCCCACTGATGGATGGTGTCTACAAACCGGGCAGCAAAACGGGTGGAATGAACGATTTTACCGGTAAAAACGCCCCACTGTTGAAGGTGCTTTATTCAGGTCCAATGATCGGATTCTATCAGACACTTCTTGGCGGTCCAATCGCCCACTTTGACTATACATGGTTCAGAGTCAAACAGCCGGGACCCGACACACCCACGACTCCGCATTGTGACATTGTCTACATGGGACGCGGAACAACGAATCTTTACACATCCTGGACACCGCTCGGGGACGTACCATATGAAATGGGCGGGCTGATGCTGCTGGAAAACTCGCATCGAAACGAGAACCTGAAAGGCAGCTACGGACAAACCGATGTCGACAAATATTGTAATGACGACGAAGCGGAGCAGATCGTCCAGAACGCTCGGGCAGAGAACAGGGACCTCACAGCGGAAGAGCGGGCCAAACTCGAGTGGAACTCCTCCGGCGCATACTCCAGAGACGCAATCGGGACCCGGTCTGAACTGGGTGGCCGATGGCTCACTGCGGATTACAAGCTTGGTGACCTGCTGATCTTCTGCATGTATATGATGCACGCCAGTTCAGACAACCAGACAGATCGCATCCGAATCTCCTCCGATTCCCGCTATCAGCTCGCCTCCGAAGAACAGGATCCTCGCTGGATCGGGGCAGATCCTCCAGCTCATGGCATCCGTGCAAAAGAAGGCATGGTGTGCTGACTTCTCCACCTGATCCAGGTATTGCCGCGCGTCCAGAAAGACCCGACGCAGCACCAGCCTGTGCCACTCCCTGAATTCAGTTCCAAAACATAAATGGAAGTGATCATCTTGCGCCAAAGAAGAGATCGAAGGGAGCCAAAGCATGAGCCAGGCGGAGCTAAGGCAATTGTTGGTGCGCCACGCAGCGTTCTGGTCCGGTGAAGGCACAGAGCCGCTGATTCATACAGAACCATTCACCCCCCTCGAAGAATTAAGCAACCTGCCCCTGGCGGACGGCACCCTCGCCTCAGAAGGTCGTCAAATAACCCCGGACCTGATCGACCCCGAATTGCACTACCGGCCAGACCTCGGAAAGGAATCTCCAATCCGCGGGGATTTCCTGTCCGGGATCTCTCCCCCGGGACTCTGCTGGACAGAAGCGATCCTCGGCTGTCCGGTCAGAATCGTCACCGGCGGACCGTGGGCGGACCCCTTTGTGTCCGATCCAGAACAGTTTCGAGAGATGTCGCCCAGCAAACCGTGGCTGTCGAAGCTGGATCAATTCGTGGAATACCTCACCGAACGAACCGGAGGCGACTATCCCATTGTCCAACCGCTCATGCGTGGGCCCGCGGACATGATGGCTTCGGCGGTTGGCCACGAAGAGATGTGCCGTATCCTGATGGAATCTCCGGAAGATGCGGATGTCGCACTGGGTCGTTGCGCCGAAATCTTCATCGAATCGGCCAACAGGCTGCTCGACAGAGCGCCGGAATTCCACGGTGGCTATCTCTCGAGCTATGGGATATGGGCCCCGGGTCGAGTAGTACGAACCCAACTCGACAACGCCACCATGCTCTCTCCGCAGACGTACGCGAAGCATGTTCTCAGGCACGACCGCCGGGTCATAGAGGCATTCGACTACCCGCTGATCCACGTACACTCAGGATGCCTGCACATTTTGGATCATCTCCTCGAGATCGATGCGCTCAAGATCATCCAGGTCTCCGTCGACCATCCAGGTGGCCCACTCGCCCACGAAATCATCCCCGATCTGCAGCGGATTGTCAGCAAGAAACCTCTGGTACTTACCGGTCCCGTAACCTGCGAAGAGTTTAAGGCTCTCAAAACGCTACAGCCCGCAGGCCGGGTGTGCCTGCAAGTTCAATTGATCGAAGAAAACGTCCACGCCCTGCAAGCCTGATCACCTCGAACCCTGGAGCGCACTATGCAAAGTCCGGCACGCCGCGCCATTGTTATTGGAATGGACGGCGCAAGCATGGAAATCATCAAGAACATGGTTGAAGCGGGACACGCCCCCAATATCGGCGCCCTCATGAAACGCGGGGCCTGGCGCCCAATGGTTGGCGTGTTTCCAACGCTCACGCCACCGGGCTGGACCGCGCTCAAGAACTCCTGAAACAAACGCGTTGACGCATCAAAAAAGCCCCGGCCTTGTTACAGGCCGGGGCTTTTCCCTTCTCAATCCGCACTATCCATTGAGATACTGGAAAAACTCGTCGATTTCATCCTGCGCGCCACCCAGGTCTTCCATAATCCTGTCTATCACTTCAGGTGTCACGTTCAGATAGGAGTAAACGAGTTCATCCGGTTCCGGAATCGAAGTCTCATAGGCAAGTCCTATCTCGAGCCTCTTGGTCAGGATATTGGCCAGATGAACTGTTAAAGTCTGCTGGAGGTACGATTCGTTAGCCGCCCCGGGATTGTGATGATGCGCAATGGGTGCCACCAGCGGCTCCGGGAATCTCCATCTCGCCGCCAGCCATCCGCCAACCTCGGCATGGTCGATATCCAACACCTCGCGCTCAACATCCCTGGGCGCACGCCCTTCAGCTACAAGCCGGTCGATCACCACTGCATAGTGCTCCTGGAAATAAGTATCCAGAATCACTTTCCCGAGATCGTGCAGAAGACCTGAAACGAACAACGAACCAGAATCTCTTAGACCCAGTTCCTTGCCGATGGCCTTGGCCACCATTCCTGTACCGATCGAATGGAACCAGAACGTCTCTCGGTCGAGACTGCTTTCCTCGGACAGTTTGGAGAGTGAATCGAATGTGGTGATGCTGAGGGCGAGACTCTTGACCGTATCGAAACCAAGAACCACAACCGCCTGGGTAATATTCGTAATTTGACGGGAAAATCCGTAAAACGCAGAATTGGCAAGTTTCAACACCCGGGCGAACACCGACTGGTCGTTGGAAACGATCTCGGCCAGTTGCTTGGCGTTCGCCCCCCGGTCCTGTGCAACCTCCATGATGCGCACAACCACTGTAGGAAGCGTGGGCAGGTTCTGTATGTTCCGGATGGCGAGCCGGATATCTTCTCTGGCCACATCTCTATCCATCAGTCTCTCCCGATGATGGTAAATCTAGGACGTGTCTCATCAGCATAGTAGATGATAATACCTAAAATAGGGAATAAACGCACCCTTTGGCAAGTGGATCAAATATCCCTGTTCGCGACACGAGAAGTGGTAAGGAACCCGGTTCTGTGTGCCTTGCTGCTTCTTTGTTGAAAATCAAGAACTTATAGCAAAAAAAAACAGCAGGTAAATTGCTTCACGGTCTGGTCTGCAGATGACCATATCGATCAAAAAACTGAAAAAAGTGGAAATTTATGACCTTGTGGTCTCAGCCGTTACCCACCTTGGATCGACACGACTTGCTGAACTCCAACCTCACGCTTCGCCAGCTCTGGCCACGGCCTGGCGCAATACCTTTACCACCCGGTCTCCAAAGGCACCCGGTTCGAACGGCTTGGCAATGAAGCCGTTGGCACTGAGCGCAACCGCCCGGTCCACATTCTCCCGGGAAGGCTGAGCTGAAAGGATCAGGACAGGCATCATGGCCGTATCGGAATCTGCTCGTATGAGCTCGCAAAGCTCAAATCCGTCCATACCAGGCATCACCAGATCCACAATGGCCAGGTCAGGAGGAGTCTTCCGAATGTATTGCTGGGCTTCGTGCGCGTCCTCGAACCTCTTAACGTAGACACCTCGCTTTCCGAGCACCTGGTCGATCGCCTCCAGAATATCTGGATCATCATCCACTGCCACGACTTCGGCTGCCCGGCCAAGATTCTTTGCGAACAGAAGTGCCTTGAGCAGGATTTGGAGACGGCGATGATCGATCGGCTTGGACAAATATCCATCTACCTGGCGATTCGTCAGAATGGCCTCGCCCTGCTCCGACAAGTATCCAGTGATAATCACCACCAGGATATTTTCGTCCTGTCCCTTTACCGCTTCAAGGAGCTGCCACCCGTTCATTTTGGGCATCATCAGATCTGTCAGTACCAGATCGATGGACTCCTTTCCCAGAATATCCAGAGCCTCATGTCCTCCGGCAGCTCCCGAAACCCGGTAGCCCTCAAACGCTATGGAGTCGCATAAAACGCTCCGTACATTCTCTTCATCCTCCACGACAAGGACATGAAAGGACTCAGGTTTCGGTGCGACCTCCTCCGCAGACTCTGATTCCGGCACATCTTCTTTGTCAGACTGCTCAGCCATATCTCTACCCCGTTGGGAATTGGTGGATTCGCAGACTTGAAATTTAAGTGCATGCCACCGAGCGATGTGCATCAGAATTTTCTAATCACCCGGGGCTCAGAGATCCTTCGCTTCGCTCAGGATGACCTGCGGAACAATGCTGCGATTTTGTGAAGGAACATCTCGCTCAGGATGACCGAAGGCACTGTGCTGCGGTTTAATGACCGGCGGCGTTGGGATGGCGTGGTGCTGCGGCTTCAGGAACAGCGTGGGGGCCAATCCATCAGATCACCGAGCCGTCCGGGAGAACGGCGTCCTTGGGAATCACTACGATCCCGTCACGGATCACGTGATTGTCCTCTTCGGCCTCCAGAAGACCCTTCGCATTGGTAATCCTGGCGCCTGCCCCGATCCTGGCGTTCTTGTCGATAATCGCGCCATCGATCACACAGTTGGAGCCGATCCCTACATTTGGTATGCCCTGCGCCGCGTTCTCCGCCTTCTGTTCCTCTGATTCATAGTAATCCGCGCCCATCATCACCGTATTGGAAATCCTTACCTCCGGCCCTATCACACTGCGAATCCCTACGAGCGCACGTACGATCTCGGACTCTATGATCTGCGAACCTTCACCGATCTTGCATTTCTCGAGACGGCACCCGTCCAGTTTCGACGCAGACAGAAAACGCTGGTGGGTATATATCGGACTGCCAGGTCGATAAAAGGAGAACTGTGGATCGTGCTCCGTAAGCATCAGATTGGCCTCGAAAAAGGCGCGAATCGTCCCGATATCCTCCCAGTAGCCGGAAAAACTGTGTGCGTAGACTTTATGCGAGTCGATCATTCCAGGAATGACCTGCTTGCCGAAATCCTCATCGTCACTGTGTGTCAGCACCGTCTTCATCACCTCGGGCCGAAACACGTAAATGCCCATCGATGCAAGAAACACCTCTTCCGGATTTCCCGCCGCGGGCGGATCGATCTGCAGTTCGTCCAGTTCGGCATCGGTTTTCGGTTTCTCCCGAAAATCCACAATTCGTCCATCCTCTCCAACCTTGAGGATCCCGAGATTTGGCGCCGCTTCACGGGTCACGGGCTTAACGGCTATCGTCAGATCAGCACCCTTTCTGCGGTGCTCTTCCACGAACGGTCTGTAATCCATTCTATACAGGTGATCTCCCGACAGCACGAGCACCTCGGACATATAGATGCCAACCATATGTCTCAACTGCTGCCTGACCGCATCGGCCGTACCCTGATACCAGCCCGTATTGTCCTGCGTCTGCTCTGCAGCCAGTATCTCGACAAACCCGTTAGAAAAGGCATCGAAACGGTAGGTCTGAGTCACGTGACGATTGAGCGAGGCGGAATTGAACTGGGTCAGCACAAAAATGCGTTCCAGACCTGAATGCAGGCAATTGCTGATGGGAATGTCGATCAGCCGATATTTTGCCCCGATAGGTACTGCCGGTTTAGACCGGTATTTGGTCAGAGGAAAAAGTCGACTACCCTGTCCGCCGCCCAGGATCACACTCAGGACCGATTGCACGATTCCCTCACTTTTTCGTTGCGCGATATGCCTTGCGAATCGATTATGGGGACCCTAAATTCCTCAACTGAATCCCGATGACATATGTATCTCAATACCTCACAGGTGTCAAGCGGAAATACGGGTAGAATCACCATCCATCTGAATAAGCGGACCGCAAAATTACACCCATCAGACAGACCGGGGCCAGACCCCACCGACTTCAGGAAGGACTACATCTTATGCTCTTTGTTACCGCAGCATCAGTAGCCGTACTGCTCCTCTTGTGGACCCAGCAGTGCAACGCAGACCCTGTCTTTCCACCTGATCTCGACAAAAAAGACGTCGACCGTCTGCTCAGGAACACGGAAAAGGTTCGTTCACTATCGAACGATGAAATTCTACGCCTGATTCCCGACCGATCGGGAATCTATTTTGTCGGGTGTCCCAACTGCGATGGAGGCGCCCAGGAAGGGCAGATATCCTGGACCATTGAAGACCCGGGCAATGTCTTCTGCAAATACTGCAACCTGAAATATCCCAACGACAAATTCCCGGACGACAAGATTCTGAAAGTCAAAAACTCCGCCGGAGGCATCCACGAATACCCCAACTGGGAAGATGAAACCGGGTACCGCCACTTCTTCCAGGCCAAGGGATGGTTTCTCGCCAGAGCATACTTTTCCGACGCTGCCCAGGACCTTGCGGAACTTTACTTCGCAACGAAGGATATCTCGTACGCTGAAAAATCAGCACTTATCCTCAACAGATTCGCAGAAGTCTATCCCGGCTATTGCGTCCACCACGACCTGCCCTTTCGTGAAAAGATCATCTTCTCAGGTGATCAGACCTTCCCTTATCCCGTGACGGACTACAGAGCATCAAAATGGGACTGGTGGGCGTATATGGACATCCCCACCGACCTGATCTACGCCTACGACATCATTCGTGACAGCGGCGTACTGGATGAGGCTGCGGTCAACCGCATAGAAAACGACTTCTTCCATGCCAGCGTCGCCTTCGTCCGGGGATTTCCACCCGCCCTTACCAATATGGATCCCACCTTGTTACGCGGCATGATCCCGGCGGGCCGGGTCCTCAACGAGCCCGATTACGTTCACGACGCCGTCGACAGAATTGGCCAGTTGGTGGACGGAAAATTCTTTGTCGATGGCACCTGGAGAGAGGGCGCCGTCTCCTACCACAACCAGACCATTGGTGGCCTCAGCCACCTTATCAAAATTCTGGACGGATACAGCGATCCAGAAGGCTACGTACATCCCGGAGATGGCGAGCACTTCGAAAACCTTGACCTCACGTCACGCTTCCCCATTCTCGAAAAGGCCAGGCAAATCCCGGAACTCCTGCGATATCCCAACGGCCGAGTCGTAGCCGTACACGACACCTGGGCACGTGAGCAGCGGTCCTCACCGGAGATCTCCGGATCCATGTTCCTGCCGGGCATGGGTCACGCCCGCCTCGATCGTGGAGAAGGCGACGCTCAAACGCAAACCTACCTCCACTTCTCGGGCGGATACGGTCACCAACACGCAGACCTGCTCGGCATCACATTCTATGCGCACGGCAATGAGCGGTTGTGTGACATCGGATACACCCACACACGTCACCGATGCTGGACTTTGTCCACCCTCTCGCACAACACCGTAACCGTGAACGGAGAGGATCAGGAATATGGTTCGGAGCGCAATCCTTCGGACGGCAACCTGCTCCTCTACCTCCCTGGCAACGATGTCTTCCAGGCCATCGAAGCCTCGGGCGACCGGGCTTATCCTGAAATCACATCGACCTACCGGCGGCTCATCCTGCAAATCGGTCTCTCACCTGATGAAACCTACTATGTCGACCTCTTCCGGGTAATCGGAGGAAACCGACATGAATACACCTTTGTGGGAGATGCCAATAACGACGGCACACTGAAGACCACACTGGAAACCAGTCCTTATGGAAACACCCTTCTGCCAGATGGGGTCACCGCCACTCTGCCCACAGGCGAAAGTGTAAAGGGAGAGGCAGAAGGCCACAACCTTGCATACGCATTTATAAGGGACGTCAATCAGTCAGAGATCACCGAGCCGTGGACCGCAACCTTTTCCAGCGAAGGCGAACCCGAAGGATCTGTCATCATCCACAGCCTCACGAATCCTGACGGAACGCTCTACTCCGCTGTCGCACCATCCATTCGCCGTGCGGACGAGGATGACACCAAACTGGACGCCATCACCATGCCCGTGCTCATCCACAGACGGGAAGGGGAGAACCTCAACTCCCTCTTCGCGAGCATTCTCGAACCTCGCCAGGGTGAATCCAAAATCGACGGAGCGGAACGCCTCGCCCTCCCGGGCGGCACGGAGCAGGACATTGCTCTGAAAATCACCTCTGGAGAAGTCACCGACTATATCCTGTCAGCCACAGATGCGGACCAAACGCACGAAATCGAAGGCATCACCTTCCAGGGCAGACTCGCATTCATTCGCGAACGAGCCGGCGAAATCGAGCACATGTTCCTTGTCGGCGGAACACAGATCGCAAAAGGGAACCGCGTCCTTGGTGGAAGAGGTACGCACCGGGGTCAGGTAACCCGCACGCTCCGCAAAGCCGCGGGAGATGAAATCGAGGGCCTCGTCATCAACACCGAACTGCCCACCGGCGTGGACCTGGTGGGACTCACCGCCATCGTGACAGACGCAGACGGATTCACCTACGGACACCAGATCATGGGCCTGGAGCATCACCCGGGGGAAACCTTTATCGAGCTCGCGGACGATCCAGGCTACGAAATCACATCGGATGGCGGGCGGCTTCTGTTCTTCCCCGGCCGTGAGTGGAAAGGGAATGCGCACGTCGAGATCCCCACCCTCACGAAACTCAACATCCACACGGAAACCGTCAACAGCAGCGAAAAGGGAAAGTGGGTCAAACTCGTCAATGAAACCCCATTCACCCCTCGCGACACTTCGGAAGGCGTGGTCTTCAAGGACAAACTCTGGCTGAGCAACGGCTACTACCACGCAGGAATACTTTCGCGAGACCTCTGGTCTACCCCGGACGGAATCAACTGGACACTCGTCAATGATTCCACGCCCTATGACGGGTATTGCGAAATGGCCACCTTCAGAGACCGAATCTGGGCGATCAAAAACAGCATCTGGAGCTCGGCGGACGGTGTCGAATGGAAACAGGAACTCGAAGAAACGCCATTCGGAGGAAGAGGATACGGCGAACTCATCGTTCACAACGACAAACTCTTCCAGTTGGGCAGCGGCGGCGATGTCTGGAGTTCGGACAATGGAATCCAATGGAGGCAGGTCGCTGCCGAAACGCCCTATGGCGATCGCTCGGCCACCGGCGTGGCCTCATTCAACGGCAAACTGTGGATCATTGGTGGGAGAATCGTCGAAGCGAACGACCCGCCGGAAAAGGGATATCCCAATTACACCACCCTGAACGACGTCTGGTCTTCCGAAGATGGCAAAACCTGGACCCGCGTCACGGAACACGCCCCCTGGGCGCCCCGAATGTGGAGCATCTCCGAGGTCTACGACAACAAGCTCTGGGTCATCGGTGGATTCAGCAATGTCAATCATGAAAACCTCGGCGATGTATGGTACACCGAGGACGGGACCACCTGGCACGAATTCAAATCGGACCCGTCCTTCTCGGCACGCCACGAACCCACTTCCTATGTCTTCCAGAACAGCCTGTGGGTCGTAGCAGGGAACTCCTGGCCTGTTCTGAATGACGTGTGGCGCCTCACATTGCCTTCAGCCCCTTGATGACACGTGACACGGATACTCGACGACAAATACACCTTCGCGTTTCGGCCTGCTGAGGGAGGATCATACCAGAGACAATGCTACTGGGAGGTCCTCCACGCCTTCTTTCCTCACACTCAGCCGGCAGTGCTGGCCGCGATCTCTACCGTACCCCACAGCAGCATTCACCAGGCGCTCTATGAGCACCTCAAAGGAGAATCTGCAAGGTCCATTCCTCGAGAACTCTTCGGGTCTACTCCCAGCGCGCGCCTGCTGGTCGCCAGGGACGACAACGATCTGATCCAGCGTGTTCAGGAAATCCTCCCCTCACAGGACATATCCCTCGACATCCTGGACGAAATCGAGCAGCGTCTGGAAGAGGCCACCGGACAGGCCCTTGCGGACTTTGGAATCGAAAACGGATTGCGGCAACTGGGACAGCCTGGCGGGGCGGAAGAAATCGAACGCAGATTCGCCGATCCCATCGACGTCTTTCACACCCTAGCCGACGTCAGTGGGGAAGATGTCGGCTGGGTCGCGCTCAGCTACCACGTGGACGCCGCCGTCACCAAACAGATCCGGGAGACCCTCGAGTCCAGCTCAGCAAAACATGCGCTCACCCTCCACGGCAGCATCGAAGAAAGCATTTATCACAGACTCTACAGCAATCCGGACTATCTGGCATTCGTCAAACGTGTGCTCGACGCCAAAGGGGGATACGTATCTCCCGTAGTTCGAAATTTTCTCTCCTTCTACCTCAGATGTCTCAAGCAAAAAATCAGAGACCACGCCAGAAACTCGGATGCCGATGCCAGCGTGCTCCTCAAAAAACTGGAAATCTCTCAGGATGACCACCCCATGGCTGGAGGTCCCTCCCAGCGAAGTCATCACCAAACACATACTGCTCACCACCCAGCCCATTGAAGAGCCAGACAATGCCGACCATTTGACAGCGATCCTCGGCATGTTCGACGCGGCTCACATGCTTATGTTCTCGAGCGACTTTCCGCATTGGGACGGGGACACACCCGACTTCGCAGCCCGGTCTATTCCAGCGCACCTCAAAGATCGCGTAATGCGCGACACGGCAATCGAAGTCTATGGGCTGAAGGAAACGACCCATGCCTGAAAAGCGATCGCACCCCGTCGCACAGGTGGAAGAACTGCCACCCGGCACACACAAACTCGTGGAAATCGAAGGCCGTTCAATCGGCCTATTCAATGTGAATGGAGAATTCGTCGCGGTGCAAAACATCTGCCCTCACGAGCACGCGCCCGTCTGCCGGGGTCGTGTCACGGGAACGACATTACCCTCTTCACCGGGAGAATTCCGTTGGGGCCGGGATGGCGAAATCCTGGTCTGCCCGTGGCACGGCTGGGAATTCGATCTCCTCTCGGGAAGCGCTCTCGCCGACTCGAAAAAGCGCCTGCGCAAGTTCCGGGTTCAGGTGAAAGACGCAACGATTCACGTTACTGTCTGAAGAGTTACCCTGCTCCTTCCGTCAATATCCTGAAGCATTTAGTCTTTCAAATATCTGAACAAAGGCAACTTGGCCGTAATCGGTCGCAACGCCGCGGTTGCCGACTTTGGCAGACTTCGATTCACCGGCTTCCTGGCCTGATTCGCCTGGGTCTTCATCCACATTGCCTACCTCATTGAATTCGACAGCAAACTCATAGTCCTGTTCCAGTGGGGCTGGAACTACATCACCCGAAAACGCGGCGCCCGTCTGATCACCGGTGCCGATCCATTCCCCCTCATCCAGTCGCCAGATCACATCGGCGCCAAACCCGAAGACGGGAACCCTATTACATGAACATCGTCCTAACCAGCCTGCTCGAAGGGGCCAGGTCCGCCACAGGAACTGTGGTCATCATCGACGTCTACCGTGCCTTCACCACTGCCGCGGTCGCGTTTCAGCAAGGCGCGGAAAAAATAATTCTCGTGGGTGAGATCGAAGACGCCCTGAAGCTCAAGAGCCAGGGCGTTGGAGAAATCTGCGTGGGAGAAGTGGGTGGGAAAAAGCCGGAAGAATTCGACCACGGAAACTCTCCGTACGAACTCAGCAATACAGATCTGAAAGGCAAAACCCTCATTCAATCCACACGTGCCGGAACGGTCGGCGTGGAAGCCGCAACACAGGCCGAACACATCTACGGCGGATCACTGGCGGTTGCCCAGGCCACCGCACAGGTAATCCTCAGGGAACGCCCAGAAACGGTCACCCTCGTCGCGATGGGCTGGGAGGGCAGGGACCGGACAGACGAAGACGAACACTGCGGCCTATATATGCGCAATTTGCTGCAGGGACTCCAGCCCGACAGAGAAGCTGTACGCTCACTCGTACTTGGCTGCAAGGAGTCCCAAAAATTCGACAACCCTGAAAAGCCCCACTTTCATCCCGGAGATCGCGACAGAGCGCTCGACATCGACAGCGTACCCTTCGCCATCCAGATCACAAGGGAAGAGGGTCTCCTCGTCGCTCGACCGGAAGCGCCCTGATCATCAACGCACCATGACGAAATAAATCACATAGAGCCACGAACAGATCCCGTGCAAAATCGCCCACAGGATCGACCCGTGGGTATTGAACGAAATCACAATCGCCAGAACGGACCCGAATGTAACACCTTCCCTAACAAATCGCATAGCCCTGACCCTCCGTCAATCATTATATGATGACATCCGAATTGACAACCGGATGTCGAAACCTTAAAATAAGCCGACTCGATGACGCATGAAAGATATTGTGTAAGGCTTGCTGTTCCGTAGCCATAAATGGAGGCGCCATGCTGACCGAAGCGGAGATTCAGCAGTTCCACAGCGAAGGTTACCTCATCTTCGAATCCCTGATTCAGGGCGAACGACTCGCCTATTACAAGGGCGTCTTCGATGAAATCGTCGAACGCGGGAGTGACCTCACCGAAGAAGTACCGCACTGGACGCTCGAATACGATGAAAACAAGGTCCCGATCAAGGGCCGAATTCACAAAGTACAGGGCGTATGCCTGGTGGAGCCCCGCGTTCTGGAGCTCGCCAGCGAACCCGCCATCGTAGACCGAGTGGAAGCGCTTCTGGGTCCCAATCTGGACATCTTCGGCACAAAATTCTTTCCCAAATTTCCGAACGGCGGGACCTCCACGCACTGGCATCAGGACACCTATTACTTCGGCACCAATTCGGACCAGATCCTCAGCTGCGGCATCTATCTCGAAGACTCCGATGTGGAAAACGGATGCCTGCGGATCGTCCCCGGCAGTCACAAAAACAAAATCATCACCGAACACACCAAAGACCCCAAGGGCCACGGCAGTTGGGCGAACGTCGATGAATCGAATGCGATGGACGTCATCATCCCCGGTGGAACGGTCGTCATCTTCTCGGCAAATATCATCCACGGTGCGCACGATAATCACAGCGATCGAACGCG
>CAVOEZ010000013.1:0-15830 GCA_963694355.1 Latescibacteria bacterium UBA2968
AGATCCTGAAGCCGTGATTTGACCCTGGTCTGTGAGACGTCATCCGATATCAAGAAGAGCCGGCTCAATACTCTGATTACGTTTCCATCTAGGACGGCGTAGTCCTGATCGAACGCGATGCTCAAGACTGCGGCTGTGGTATAAGGTCCAAATCCCGGCAGGTCGGTAACATCCCCGAACCGATTCGGAATCTCTCCACGATATCTGTCCGTTATCTCCTGTGATGCTCTGTGTAGATTCCGCGCTCTGGCGTAGTAGCCCAGGCCTTCCCATGCCTTCAGGACACTGGATTGAGACGCCCGGGCAAGATCCTGAATGGTAGGAAAGTGGCGTAAAAATTCATGGTAATAGGGAATGACCGTTTCGACCTGGGTCTGCTGCAGCATGAATTCTGAAAGCAGGATTTTGTATGGATCTCTTGTCCTGCGCCAGGGGAGGTCTCTTCCAGTCTGTTCATACCAGGCCAGAAGGTACGACTTGATTTTTCTGCGGGTATCGGCAGGTATGGTCATGGGTTTTTGGATTGGCAGGATGGTGTATCTTGGGAAGGCTGCGGTTCAGGGCTATTTCTTGCGCAGCGAATCCATCCGGCTTTTTACATCGGTCAATGCCTTGGGATCGAGCTTCCATTTTTTCACGAATGCTGTGTAGGCGGCGATGGCCCTGGCCGTATCTTTCTGTGCCTCATAGACTTCACCTAAACTGAAATATGCCGGAATATAGTCCCGGTTGGTTTGCAGAACCCGGAACAGCTCCGCAGCCGCCATCGCGTGTTTTTCCTGGTCCTGGTATACCACACCCAGCCGATACCGGGTTGCGATGTCGTTGGGGTGTTTTCTAAGGATCTTCCGGTATTCAGCGGTGGCCTGTTCAGACTCGCCAGCTCGTTCATACGCAGCGCCCAGGAGGTAGCGCAACTGGGTTGTCATGGAGTCCATTGCAACTGCCTGGCGAAATTCCACGATCGCCTCATCGTTCCTTTCGAGGCCCTGGAGCGCCATCCCCAAATTGGCGTGTACTTCGACATGGTTGGGGTTTAGTTTCGCAAGCTTTCTCAATACGTTTTCGGCTTTGTCGAATTCCTTCTGCCCGTTGTAAGCCATGCCAAGATTGTTCAGCGCATTGTTCAGATGCGGATGGAATTCGAGGCACTTAAGATTGTTCCGAATCGATTCCAAGTATTCACCTCGCGCAAAGTACCCGAGTCCCCTGAGCATATAGACCTGGGGATCAAACATACCCTCATCAAGTGCCAGAGAGGTCTCTCGGATGACCCGATTCCAATCATCACGCTCGCTGTATGCAATGGCCCTGGCATGATGACTGTCGAATGCAACAGCGCGAAGACTTATCCAGGAGGATGCCAGGAGGACAAGCACTATGCAGGCCTGGGCGAGCACCCATGTTTTGCCGGGCACTGTACGTCTCGGCTTTCTTTCCAGGTCGAGAACGGCGACACAAGCCATTGTGAACCAGAGCAAAACGGATGGCTCTATGCGTTCCTTTGGGAAGCTTACACCTGCGTGGGCAAAGAGGGCCATCATTGAAACGGCCAGGCTCACCGGAAGCCAGTATCCGGATCGGGTTGTTGCCGCCTTGCAGAGTGAAAGACACCTGGACAAAGAAAGCCACATCAGCCAGACCGTCAAGACCAGTCCAGGGATTCCAAGTTCAGCGGCGATCCAGAGATAGTCGTTGTGAGGCCTGCGGGGTGTCGCGCCTTTCCATACCACGTCACCCTTGTCGTATGCAGGATAGGCGAATTGCCAATTGCCTGCCCCGACTCCGGAAACCGGGTGATCGGCTATCATTGATATCGTATGCTTCCAGAGTGCCAGCCGATTCTTGTCGCTCTCCCCGTCGAACAGGGAACTGACGCTTTCTGTCAGACCCACTTTTTCCGGACTTCGCCCGGCGAGCCCAATATCTCCCATATTCGGTGACACGAGTCCCGCGAAGGTAACCACCAACACCGCACCGGCGGCCATTACCAGATCATGCGATTTCGACAGCCCGCGACCTGATGGGAGCCTGTTACGAATTTTAAGCCAGAAAGAGCCCACTCCCGCGATCAGGAGTGAGAGGGCCAGGGCGATCCATGCGCCGCGGGTTCTCGTACAGATCAGAAAAGCGACCTGAAACCAGGCACACAAGCCCCAGGCCCATACATGACTTTTTCGGCGTGCTTCGATATACAGGAGTGTGGTGAGGGGAATACTCAGGATCAGATACATTGCGGCAAAGTTGCGGTAGCCAAGTGTGGCACTGGGCATTCCGGAGGAGGGAATCCACAACAACCCCAGACCGGGAAACTGGATGAGGCCGATCAGGGATATGATCGCCGCCGATACCGCGACAGGTTTGAAATATCGCTTGATCCCCTTACCTGACAGCGTATTGACTAGGCAGAGGAATAATACCGCCAGAGAAAACTGGTGCGAGAGGTGAATCAGAGTTTCTACACGGTTAACCGCATATGTTACTGAAATTGCAGAAAGCACGAGCAGAAGAAATATTGGAAGGAGGAAAGGGGATGAGACGACCGATGGTATGCCTTCCTTTCGCTGTCGCAGAAACCAGATCGCCGTCAGTGCAAGGCTGGCAAGCTGTAAGATGAATAGCTTGGGGTAGTACGATATGAAGGCCGAGTCGAGATGACCGGGCAGGGCGTAGACGATGGATAGCAGGATCACGCCTGCGGCAAAGCAGTAAAAACTGGCCTGCGTCAGGTTGTCCGGTTCACCATTCTTCGTTTTAGTATCCATCAAGTAATCCTCGGACCGTTACGGATTAATCATACTCGGTCTCGACTGCGTTTATTTATGAAGTGTCAGGGTGCAGGCCGGTGATTCTTCTGTTTTGCGATTTCGTTGGCGTGGTGCGATGCGATTTCTTTAGGACTGCTCCGAATCAGGTGTTGAATCGCCAGCAGAAAAAAAAGGAGATCGTCACCAAATCCAAGGTGAGGTATAACAAACTCGGGAATTAGATCGATAGGTGATAACACATAGAGCCCAACGAGTATCACGATCAATTTGCTGTGCCACGGGACCTGCCGATCCTTCATGAGGCGCCAGGACAACCGCATGTATTTGGGCAGGTTGAACAGAATGGAGAGCAATCCGCGCATTTTTTATTGACGCCTGCCTAATCAGGTAGTCCAATTCTCGATCTGGATTGTAGCGTCAGGACAGGAAGAACGGTTGCGTCCAGGCCATTCGACCACCCGGGCCGTAACATTCGATACGTACATATGTGGCTTTTGCCCTGTTCTCCAGATCATCCGGCAACCGAAAGGTGACCGATTGCCTCTCCACGGTTTTCTGAATGACGCCGAAGTCGCTGACCAATCGCATGCGTTGGGCATTTTCCGTAACGATGGTTATTTCAGTTTCCGTAGAAGCGATTTCAGAAATCGTTACTCCGGTCGACGCGTAAAAGCGACCGGCACGCAACGATCCAATAATGGCGTCTACTTCGCGGCTGTCGACCTGAACCACGCTCCAGGCAAGTGCCACGTCCTGGGGCGCATGCGCATCGTCAGTTCCGAATCCCCACACCCTTTTGCCCTGGGATAGCAGTCGGTCCCATCTGTCCGTGGCCAGTGGAATTCCCTCGAGCCGCTCGATCACGCCATTGTAGATCTCGATTCCGGCATATCCATCGAGGCTTTCCATTAGTTCCTGTGGACAATGGTTATAGTGACTTTGCCAATTTGGATGGTTTAGTACGGAGAACGCGCCCTGTTCCGCGATGCTGTCGAGCACATTCTGCCGATTCTCGTCAGGCGTTACAGGCTCGGTGGCGCCCACGTGAAGAATGTGAGGACCCCGTGCGGTGACTTCTACTGCAGGCAGGAGAATCAGTTCGGTACTGTCCCTGTAATTTGCCGGGTCAACGAACTGATCGTGGTCTGAAATGGCCAGGTAGTCATATCCGCGCCGCTCGTAGTCGGCAATGACCTCCTCGGCGGGTCGCGTACCGTCACTTACTGTGGTATGGCTGTGAAGATTTCCCCTGAGCCATTCGCCTGACTCTTGATAGGTGGACTGGATTGTCGGCATAAGAGATTCCTCGACTGGGGTTGTATTGGACCTGCAGATTCATTCGTTCAGGAAATCCTTGACTCTGGGATGGTCGAGTACCCTTTCGTTGAGGATGTGTGCGGGTTTTCTTCCCTCAATGGCGTCCGTGACCTGGCCGATTGTGCGCAGGTCCAAACGAATGGCAGATGCCGTGGTCATGCCTGCGTTGTGATTTGTGCAGATGATCCTGGGATGACCCTTGTGGATCTCTCTGGGTCCGTTGACCGGGTCGTCAACGACATAATACCAGAGTTTGTCTTCCTTAATCGCGCGATTTACAGCGGCATCATCTACCAGGTTTCCCCGCGACGGGTTGATCAAAGATGCGTGGGGTTGCATGGCACACAGACATTCATAGTCCACGATGGTGTCATCTCCGGCGACGTGAAGGGAGACGGTGTCGCAGGACTTGAACAATTCCATTGGATCACGAACCACTTCTGCTCCAAAGCGTGCGGCCAACTCCTCTATGTCCGGCCGAATGTCGTAGACCAGGAGTTTGCCCCGGTCTCCGATAAGGTGTCTTGCACGCTCGGCCACGGCCTGCCCGATTCGCCCAAACCCATAGATGCCGAGGATGGAGTCAGCCGTTTCGTATGTTTTGATCAGAGAGAAATCGCCAGAATGTGACATCTGATTGAGGGTATAGACGCGTTTCAGCGTGGCCATCCATTGTGCGATGGCGTATTCGGCGACTGTGACCATGTGCTCCGGCGAAACGGTGATGATCACGCCGTATTTCGTTGCCAGATCGACATTTACCTTTTCATAGCCAACACCCCACCTGGCGATGATCCGGAGGTCTGAAGCGTTCTTGTAGAACCCTTCATGAACAAGGGCGGAATTGGCAATTACTCCGATGACGCCTTGGGCCTCTTTTTCAGTGAGCTCATCTTCGTAGTACTGAAGATCTGCCAGCTTGCCAAGCCCTTCCAATCCCTCTGTTCTGGGTTTTGAACTAAATTCCTCGTTTTCGAATGTGGTTGCGATCAATACCTTCGCGGGCATAATTCCCTCTGTGCGGATTGGGTTCTGTTAGAGATTTCCAGATTCGACCATAGACTGCAAGATGCTTCTCAACTTGCTTCGTTGAACCTTGCCTGTAGAAGTCATGGGCAATTGATCTTGTTCAAAAGGGATTGCTTTGGCGGGCGCTTCGAAGGCGCTCAAACCAGGAATCTTTCCCGCCTGACCAGAATGGATCAGGGCTTCAGCTGCTCTGCTACGATCTTCCGAACTCAGCCCGTTTTCGAATACCAGAGCCGCGCAGACTTCTTCACCCCACCGAGTATCATCCAGACCCACCACGTATGCGGAGGAAAGCCCAGGTATCGCTTCAGTTAGGGCGTTTTCTACGGCAATGGGGGAGATGTTTACGCCACCCTTGATCAGGATTTCTTTTTTTCGACCGTGGACGTAAAAGAATTTTCTGCTCGCCAGCTCTTTCCAGAATCCGATGTCGCCAGTTCTGAACCAGCCGCCGCTGAATACTTCATCGGTTTCCTGAGGTAGATTCAGATACCCGCCCGATACTACCGGTCCCCGAACCAGGATCTCGCCCAGTTCTCCTGAAGGAGGATCTCCTTCGATCATCACATTGCAGTTCGAGAGCTCCACTCCTGCGGCGTTCTCGGAAAGCGCAGTCTGGTAATCCGCGTCCGACAAATCGTAAGGCACACCGGTAACACGAAGACTGACTTCGGTGGTACCATATCCCTGGATAAGCCGAATCCCGAACAGCTCGTAAAACCGGCATGCAGTGCCGGCGGGCACTGGCGCAGAACCGATCATGATTTTTCTGAGCGAGGAGAGATCCAGTGCCAAACTCTGGAATTCTTTCCAACGCGATACCAGGTCTTTCATGATTGTTGGGACGATACTGCTTGCGGTTGCCTCTTCTTCCGAGACAACGGGCCAGAATTGACTGGCGCTGTATCTGGAATTGAGGATCAGTGTAGCGCCGAGCATGAATATGGTGATTGAGAATACCGTGGAGTTCACATGATGCAGCGGAAGTACGAGGTTGAGTATTTCCTTTTTGTCGAATCCCAACCATCTGGCGATTCCATCGGCATTGCTGGTAATGCTCTGTCGTGTAAGGAGTGCCCCCTTTGGATGCCCGGTTGTGCCTGAAGTGTATAGCACAATGCTGGTGGCCTGTTCGGCATTGGAATTTCCGCTCCATTCCGGTTCCAGGTCGGCCCGCGGGCCAGAACGATCGCGTAACAGATCTTCTGTTGATACGACTTTCGTGGTCGTGACGATCTCTGACTCATGGTCCAGATCTTCGGGCAGCACGCACAACAGTTTCGCACCTGAATCCATCAGCTTGTATCGCTTTCTATCCGGCACATCCCGTTTCTGATCCAGTGGAACAGACGTTGCACCCAATCGGAACAGTGCAAGTGTGAGGAGAGAAACCTGGGGACAGTTCGGAAGACACAAGGCTACCCTGTCTCCCGGTTTTATTCCGTATAAATAGTGCAGATTGCCGGCCAACTTCGCGGTCTTCTCGTTGAGCTGGCCGTAGGTGAGGACTTCCCTGACGCCACGATCGAGATCGCGGAAGATGATGGCCGGATGATCGCCCCGTGTTTTTGCCTGGTCGCTGAGGAGATGAACGAAATTTCTCCAGGGAAATCGATAGGTATGGCCAGTGTTATTCTTCAGGCATGTGAATACGTTCGGATCCATATCACCCTTCGATTTTCCCTTAAACCTGTCCGCACTGTGCCCTGTGGCGGAGGAAATGGTCCACCAGAACAAGGGCGATCATAGCTTCCACCATGGGGATCGCTCTGGGAAGCACACACGGATCGTGCCGTCCTCGCCCGGTGAGGGTAGTGGACTTGCCTTCGATGTCTACCGTTTCCTGTTCCTTCATGATTGTTGCCGTAGGCTTGAACGCAGAGCGAAGGATAATGTTTTCTCCATTGGAGATGCCACCCTGAACGCCACCTGAATGATTCGTTCGTGTGCGGACTCTCTCGTTGTCAGGGTAGAATGGATCGTTATGTTCGGAGCCCGTCATGGCTATGCCGCCAAATCCCGATCCGATCTCGAATCCCTTGCACGCCGGCAATGAGAGAATGGCCTTTCCAAGGTCTGCTTCCAATTTGTCGAACACCGGCTCGCCAAGCCCAACCGGGACATTTCGGGCGACCGCTTCGACGATGCCACCCAGCGAATCACCTTCTTTCCGGACGCGATCGATGAGTGCGATCATTTCGGTGGCTGCTTGAGGGTCCGGGCATCGCACGATGTTGGATTCCACTTGTTCGAGCGAAACTGTGTCGGTGTCGACATTCGCCGTCAAATCCCGAATGGTTTTGACATAAGCAATAATTTCTGTGCCACAGGTTTCTCTCAAGATTTTCCTGGCGACTGCGCCGGCCGCCACGCGCCCAATCGTCTCTCTTGCACTCGCCCGGCCCCCACCCTTCCAATTCCGAATACCGTATTTTGCCTCATACGTATAGTCGGCGTGAGAAGGCCTGAACCTGGTTTTGATTTCTTCGTAATCCTGAGACCTCGCATCCTGGTTCCAAACCATCAACGAAATGGGCGTGCCCAGCGTTCTTCCTTCAAACACTCCCGAGAGGATCTCAACCTTGTCCGTCTCCTTTCGCTGGGTAGTTATCCTGCTTTGCCCCGGTTTTCTCCGGTTCAGCTCCAGCTGAATTTCCTGCTCCGACAGCTCGATGTTCGGGGGACACCCGTCGACTACAACACCCACTCCCCCGCCGTGGGATTCTCCCCAGGTGGTAATGCGGAACAGGTGTCCAAAGGTGTTGCCCATTTTCAAGACTCCTTGTGACCTGTGAAACTTTGTGATTTGCGATCCACTTAGTGTGGTAATGCCTGTTAGAAAGTGAAAAATTCGTTGAACAAAAAAAAGCCGAACCAATGTACCGAATACCTCAATACGGGTCAAGGAAAAGCAAAGTGGGCAGACTCCAGGCGATGACTCGAGAAAGTCGAGCCGACACGCATTCAACAGATTAAAAAAGACCGGTTTTCATCGGGCTGGAATTGGTATACTAAGATCATTGTGAAGGATTAAACCAGCGACCTGGAGATCATTATGGTGAATCTGGAGGTTGAGCGACGTTTTCTTGTTCGAGGATCGGGATGGAGACCCCTGGGTGATGGCGAGGCGTATTTTCAGGGATATCTTAATACAGATGCCGATCGGACCGTGAGGGTCAGACTGGAGGGGACGAGGGGGGTTATCACCATCAAAGGCAGAAGGAAAGGACGCGGGCGAACAGAGGTTGAAATCGAAATTCCCGCTGAAAAGGCAGAGATGATTCTGCAACATCAGGACGGTCTTTGTCTGGGAAGCATCGTGAGTAAGGTCCGATTCAAGATCCTTGTCGGGGATTCGCAGTGGGAGGTGGACGAATTCAAGGCGGATAACGAAGGTTTGGTGATCGCAGAGATTGAATATCACGGTCCTGAAGACGGGATCGAAGCGTGGGCAGAACGTGTCGATCTCATCCTCCCGGACTGGGTCGGTGAAGAAATAACGGACGAGGTACGCTACCACAACAGCCGGCTTGCGGCAAGACCGTTTGTTGCGTGGACGGATGAAGAAAAGGCGCCTGTGCTCCGACATGGGTCTACAGATGGATAATGCAAAACAGAAAACCTTTTGCTGAGAGGGAGAACAACAGATGGCCGAGAGTTACTCAGGTGTGCTCGAGGAAATGACCATAGAGGATGTACGTGCCCTTGATGCGAACGTATGTGTCATTCCTGTAGGTTCAACGGAGCCGCACGGTCCTGCCTTGCCGTATGGTACAGATAGCTACCGCGCGGAAGCCGCCTGCTACGGAGGAACGAGGAAAGCGAACGAACTGGGCGGACGCGTACTTTGCTTGCCCACCCAACGGATCAGCCTCAACAATAATTTCCGTGCATTTCCTTTCGCGTGCAGAATGTCTGTTCCGACTTTCATGGGTCTCCTCCGGGATCTGGTGGAGATGTGCGAAGCAGAAGGGGTGGAACGTGTGGTGATCGTGAATGCCCACGGTGGAAACCCGGATGTGATCCGGGCATCCATGCGAGACCTTTCGGGCCGTGACGGTGCGTTCGTGTGCCTGATCCACGCCACCACTTGTGCTTCACCGGAAGCAAATCAGGTTTGGGAACACCGGAGCGATCATGCTGGTGAGGAAGAGACTTCTCAGCTGCTTTACCTTCGTCCGGAACTGGTTCGCGAGGAGAAAATAACCAACAATCCAACCGTCTCTCCTGTGGTGGAGGTGTTGAATGAATTCAGGGCGGAGTTCGTGAGGCCGTGGCATCTCTATTTGCCGACTTCTGCGGGTGGCGATGCCAGGAAGAGCTCTGCAGAAAAAGGTAGAATCGTGTATGCGTCCGCTATCGACGGGATGGGCCGGTTTCTCGCGGGACTCTCGAACGCCCCGCAATCCGATACATTTCCCTATTGAATTCATAGGGAGAGGATCGGGGGAATTACGTTGACCGGTTGTTGGGCAAAGATTATCTTGAGCGCCGCTTCGTCTAGCCAATTCGAATTCTGAACGTTATTTTCCGGAGGACCCCTGATGGTCAGCTATGAAGATCTTGGTGTTAAGCCTTTCATCAATGCTAGCGGCACTATCACTACATTGGGCGGCAGTCTGATGCATCCAGAGGTGATCGATGCGATGCAGGAGGCTGCGGGTGCTTTTGTTGACGTACCGGATCTGAATGTCAAGGCAGGCGAGTATCTCGCAAGGCGTATCGGCACGGAGGCAGCACACATTTCCTGCGGGGCCGCCAGCGGGATGCAGTTGTCTGCCGCGGCGTGTCTTACCGGCACAGATCCGGAGCGTGTCAGAAAGTTGCCGCACACCGAGGGATGGAAGAACGAGTTCGTGATCAGTCTTGTGGATGCGCACACCTACATCCATCAGGGGATAGAGGTCTGCGGTGGGAAATTGGTCAGGGTTGGAAGTGAAACGGAAGTTACCTCGGATGATCTTGTTGGCGGTATCACTGAAAAGACGGCCGCGGTTGTCCATTTCCTCGGTAAGCAGAGTAAGGAACAGTTGAAGGAAGTTATTGCTGGCGCAGACAAGCGAGGTGTTCCCGTAATTGTGGATGCAGCCGCTCAACTGCCGCCGCGGACCAATCTGACCGAGATTACCGGAATGGGTGCTGGGCTGGTCGTGTTCAGTGGGGGGAAGGGACTGCGGGGCCCCCAATGCACCGGGCTGGTCCTTGGGAAAAAGGATCTTGTCGACGCCGTCAGGCTGAATGCAAGTCCGTTCAGCGCGATCGGAAGAGGGATGAAGGTGGGAAAGGAAGAACTTATGGGGCTGGTTGCTGCCGTCGATCGGTTCCTGAAGGGGAATGATGCAGAGGACAGACTGACGTGGGAGTGGCAGGCCAGTTCCATTGTCAAGGCGCTGGAAGAGGTTCCGGAGGTGAAGGCGTATATCCAGCGAGAAGGTCAGGATGCTGCGCCTGAATTCGCACCGAGGGTATATGTGGATCTCGACAGGGAAATGTCAGATAAGGCCGTGAAGGCGCTCAGGGAGGGCGATCCCCAGATCGTTCTGCGACGGTCCAAAAATGGGCTGCTGGTGGATCCCATGACGATGGTGCCAGGTGAGGAGGAGGTTGTGGCTCGAAGACTCAGGGAGGTTCTGGCCAATGATTGACGCCCATTTGCATATTGGACACAAAGGTCGCAGTCTTGAAGATACCATCCGCCACATCGAAGGGATCGGGGCGGATCGGGCGGTTTGTTTACCGATCGAGACTGCTGACGGAGAATATGAGTGGTTGACGGATTATGTCGTTTCTGCATTCGAAAAGTTTCCGGATCGGGTCATCCCCTTCTGTCACGTCGATGTAACACGAGAAGACGCGGTAGAGGTTCTGGAAAAACGGGCGAGCACCGGAATTTTCAAAGGATATGGTGAACAGAAGCAGCACATTCCTCTCGACCATCCCGGGCTGGAGCGGGTGCTGGCGTTTTGCAATGAAATGGCCTGGCCTGTTACCTGGCACTTTCAGGAAGGGGAGAGGGGCTACAACCAGGGAATCGGGCATCTGGAGTCTTTGCTGAAGAAATTTACAAACATCAAGTTTATCGGTCATGCGCAGTCATGGTGGGCGAATATCAGCGCCGATGTTCCGCCGGCCACTGAGACTATGTACCCGCGGGGGCCTGTTGTGCCCGGTGGTTTGGCCGATCAGCTCCTGTCCGACTACGAACATATGTATGCAGACCTTTCCGCTGGTTCCGGTCTGGGCGCACTCGGCCGCGATGAAGCCTTCAGTGCCGGTTTCCTGGCGCGACACCGGAAGAAGCTCCTGTTCGCTACGGATTGTGCCTGTAAGGATGGCGCCGGCGGCGATCACCCACAGGGGTGTTTTGCGAATAAGAGTTTGCCCTTTCTCAAGCGAATGGTCACCGACAAAGACGCGCTGGAAGATATTCTCCATAACAATGCAGTCCGGGTGATTGGCCTGGACTGATTTCCGAGGTAACCTGTGTATGAGTGAACTTCATAAGCCCGTTAGTCTGGGCTTTTTAGGCGCTGGACAGCACGCGAGGTCCATGCTGTATCCATCGCTTAATTTTGCAAGCGGGGTGGCATTGGCCGCCATCGCAACGCGGACGGATGAGTCTGCAGAGCGGGCGCGTAGAGACTTCAATGTTCCCTGCTATGTGGGCTACGAGGACCTTCTCCTGGACGATGCCGTTGAAGGTGTGATCATCTCGGTTCCCGGGCGGTTGGCGGCTGAATATTCGGCGGCGGCACTTCTTGCCGGCAAGCACGTGATGTGTGAAACGCCGGCGATTACGTCCGCAGAGGATGCAGCCATAGTGAGGGCAGCCGTTGCAGACTCCGGAAAAATATTTCAGGTGGCCTTCTGTTTGAGATACGCACCGATTTACCGGAAAGTGAAGGCCCTGCTCGACGAGTGGCGGGCAGAAGGGGAAGGCGGCTATTGTGTAGACATTCGATATTATGAATGGATTCATCATTTCTACAATATGGCCATCTACCTTTCAGGTGAGGTGGAGCAGGTGAGTGCCTGGCAGCAGGGTAAAAGTACAAGGACCGTGCTGGCGTTCAAGAATGGCGATTTGGGTACCATCAGGTCTACGGCCTTTGAGAATCACGCCATCCCTTATGAGGAGGTCGAAGTTACAAGGGCCGATGGGATGCTTCGGGCGACTGACCGATCGGAGCTGCAGTATTTTCGGGAACCGGAGACCATTTCGAGCCGTGAGATGACGTTCGATACAGCCGCCGGTACCATCTGGCGATCTTCAACCTCTGTGGCGTACAATCGGTTGAATACGCTCTACACCAGCGGATATGCTGCTGAGATTGAGGATTTCGCACGGTGCATTCGGACGGGATCGGCCCCGATAAGTTCGGTTGAGGATGCCGCACACGCGGAAGGGATACGAAGAGCGGTCGCAAAATCGATCCAGACCGGGCTTCCGGCTTCACCATCACTTGAAGATGCCGAGTGACGAGTGGGACCGCGAGGCTCCGCCGGGGTTTTCTGAGGAGGATCTGTACAAGTATGGCGTCCGTTTCGATAAAGCATATAGATCTCAATATTCTGAATATGAAGACCAGGATGCCTTTCAGATATGGCATTGCCGCTCTGGTAGCGGTTCCTCATCTTTTCGTACGTGTAGAGGCAGAATTCGACGGCAAAATTGGATCGGGAATATCAGCAGACGGGTTGCCACCAAAGTGGTTTACCAAGAATCCGGATACGCCATTCAGCGTGGATCTGGAGGAGATGTTTGCGGTAATCCGGAACGCCTGTTCCCTGGCGGAAGACGCAGGACCTGCAGAGACGGTATTCGATTTCTGGCGGAACCTTTATAGCGCACAGGCCGAATGGGCCGAGAGCACGAGTTTTCCTCCGCTCCTCTGGGCCTTTGGTGTTAGTCTTGTTGAACGTGCGCTGATCGATGCGTTCTGCAGGTCACACGCCCTACCATTCGAGCGGGCGTTGCGAACAAACCAGTTCGGTATTCGACTCGGTGCGATCCACGAAGAATTAAGCAACCTGGAACCGGCGGCGATTCTTCCGGCCAAGGCGAGCAGATCGATCCGTGCGAGACATACCGTTGGATTGACTGATCCATTGACCGATGTCGAAATCGCGGACGAGGATCGCTTGCGTGACGGCCTCCCGCAGTCTCTCGAAGCCAGTATTCTGGCCTACGGACTCAATCACCTCAAGATCAAACTGTGGGGAGATGTGGAAAAGGATCTGGACCGCCTTGGGAAGATCGCAGAGCTGCTGGAGAAGCATGTGGGCAAGGGCTACGCTTTCACCCTGGACGGCAACGAGCAGTATACGGATATCGCTTCTTTCCGAGAGGTATGGGACGGACTGATCAGTGAGCCCGCGCTCTCGGGATTCATGCAGGGGTTGTTGTTTGTTGAGCAGCCACTGAGACGGGATGTCGCTCTGAGTCCGGAGGTTAGTCGAGAGCTGCAGAACTGGGTTAACAGGCCGCCACTTATTATTGATGAGTCGGACGGTACGTTGACCAGTTCGGTAGAGGCGCTCGCGTGCGGGTATTCCGGGACGAGTCACAAGAATTGTAAAGGCGTGTTCAAGGGCATAGCAAATGCCTGCCTGCTGGCAAATCGCAAGCGGCTCGATCCTGATGGGGATTATGTGCTCAGCAGCGAAGACCTTGCCAATGTCGGCCCGGTAGCCATGCTGCAGGATCTGGCCGTTCTGGCCAGCCTGGGCGTGAGTCACGCCGAACGAAATGGCCACCACTACTTTTCCGGATTGAGTATGTACCCTTCGCAGATACAAGGTGATGTGCTGAAAAATCATCAGACACTCTACCGGCGCCACGACAGTGGATATCCCACGCTCGATGTCCACGACGGGAGTCTTAATCTGGACAGTGTGGTGGACGCCCCATTCGGTTACGGATTCGAGTTGGACACGAGACAATTCACGCCTGCTGATGACTGGTCTGAATCCTCTCTGGAGATATGATGTCTCGAAATCAGGATCAAATCGATTGGGCGGCCGCCGGACAGGAAGTAACCGGATACCTGCAGGATCTGTTGCGACTGGATACCACAAATCCTCCGGGCAATGAGCGTCTTGCGGCAGACTATATCGCTGGGGTGCTCCGAAAGGAAGGACTGGAGGCAGTGCAGACGGAGTCGGCTCCAGGCAGGGGCAATGTCACTTCCCGTCTTTCGGGTAAAGGTGATCCACTGCTTCTGCTCGGGCATACCGATGTGGTGGCATCTGAACCGAACAAGTGGATCCACCCGCCCTTTTCAGGGATGTTGAAGGATGGATATGTGTGGGGTCGTGGCGCACTGGATATGAAAAATATGGTTGCCGCACAGTTGATGATATTCCTGCTGCTGAAAAGGCAGGGGTATTCTTTGAGGAGAGAGGTTATTTTCGCGGCAACCGCAGATGAAGAGGCGGGAAAAGGAGACCACGGTATCGGGTGGCTGCTGGATCACCATCCAGAGCAAGTGGACGCCCCTTTCGTAATTACCGAGGGAGGCGGGAACGATTTTGAGGTCAATGGAAAACGGTTTTACACCTGCCAAACCGGGCAGAAGGGGATTTGCCGTTTCAGGATGATCGCCAACGGGCAACCGGGACATGGCTCCAGGCCCCACGATGACAATGCCGTTGTCAAACTGGCGGATGCTGCAGCGGGACTCGGGAGTGCAAAGCTTCCCATTCACGCTTGCGAAACCCTTCGTGCATTTCTGACCGGAATCGGGGAAACCCAGTCTCCGGAAATCGCCCGACGATTGCAAGATGTTCTGGATCCTGAACTCAGCAACACGGCCCTGGAAGAACTTCCGCTTGGGGATCAGATGAACTCGGGACTGAGGGCGCTGCTGCGAAATACGGCATCTGTCACCATGCTCGAGGCCGGGCAGAAGATCAATGTGATCCCTACAGAAGCCACCGCCTGGGTGGATGCCAGGCTGGTTCCGGGGTGGTCCGCGGAGCGGTTTTTCGAGGAGATCAGACCGCACACGGGTGGGCAAGTTGCTTTCGAAGTAGATCAATACAGCCCTGCCCTGGAAGCAGGCATCGAGTCGCCGCTTTATAAAACCATTATTGATGTGATGAGGGAGTATGACCCGGAATCGGTAGTGGTTCCCTCGATTTCTACCGGTGGAACGGATGCAAAGCATATTTGCCCGCGACGACCAGATACCCAGGTCTACGGGTTCATGCCGCACAGGCAGGCGCCCGGCGAAGAGGAATGGGGATTGATTCACGGACATAACGAGCGAACGACGGTTGACAACCTGCTTTTCGCAACACAGGTCTTGTTCGACGTGGTGGTGCGTTTCTGCACCCGATAATAGGAGGCTACATGGGATTCAGATTGCTGGGTGTGGTTCTGGTTATTTTACTTGCTGGCTGTACGGGGTCCTCGTCGGGGACGCTTCAGGATCTTGGTGCGATTACGGTTCAAGTTCCCGATGCCTGGCGAACAGAATCTCCTGCCTCGAGTATGCGTAAGGCCCAGTACGCATTGGCGAAACAGGGGGAAGATCAGGAAGATGCGGCACTTCTCGTATTCTATTTCGGGCCTACCCAGGGTGGATCTGTGGAAGCGAATCTCGCCAGATGGTTTGGCCAGTTCAAGCAGCCGGACGGTCGGCCAAGTAAGGATGCAGCTGTGGTCAGTGGGAAGCAGATAGATGGTATGTCTGTGTCACTGGCAGATGTGAC
>CAVOEZ010000014.1:0-15501 GCA_963694355.1 Latescibacteria bacterium UBA2968
CACCCGCTCCCGGGATTCTGGAGAGAATCGCAGATGCCCACCCGTATCGGTATTCTCATCGAACAGCAGCACGCGGGCACCCTGTTCGGCCGCCGAGACCGCGGCATTGATGCCTGCAGGACCTCCACCGATCACCACCACATCGGCGTGCAGATACGCCTTGTCATACTTCCCCGGGGCAGCGCTCTTGTCCACTTCACCAAGACCCGCAGCGCGACGGATGAACGCCTCGTAATACGGCCACAGCGCTTTCGGTCGGATGAACGTCTTGTAGTAGAATCCAACTGGCATAAATGCCGATGCAAACCTGGTCATCGCCAGCGCATCCGTTTCAAGCGACGGCCACACATTTTGACTCTTAACCGACAATCCCTCTTCAACGGGTCGTCGACAGGCCCGCACATTCGGCTCATCACCGATCTGGACCAGACAGTTTGGACACTGGCCGGCGCAGCACAGCATTCCCCGGGGTCTGTGATATTTAAACGAGCGGCTCAGTACCTTTACGCCGGCGGCAGCCAGCGCAGAGCCAACGGTATCCCCCGGGTGAGCAGAAAAAGTCTTGCCGTTGAACTCGAATTTCAGAATTTGAGATCGATCGATCACCTCTTCGTCAACAGAGGAAAGCCGGTTCGGTGCATCGTTCGCACTGGAACCGGCTGTCTGGGTCGCTTCATTTGGCAATGTCAGGTTCTCCCACTGGCTCCGAGTTCCAAAGACAAGTCTTGAAAACTTCCTGGGTTTTGGTATCCCGTTCGGCCAAAAACCACACCCCGCATCCCGAATTGTGAAACCACCACTCCTTCTGGAACCCCGATGCATTTTTTCTCATATACAGGTATTCCGACCACGCCTCATCCTCAACGGTTTCGGGCGCCTTGGGTCGCGGGTTGTATTCCCCGCCAAATCTGAATTCACCCACACTTCGTTTCCCGCAATTCGGACAGTTCAGAATCAGCATCTGCTACCCCCTCGTCGATTTGCCACCACCCTAATGCCCAACCGAGGCTGCACCTTTTTCACCCACCAGATCAAACTCTTCGAATCGCGAATGTCGGAAGGCTGAAATCAACTCGGGCGTCTCCCCCGTAGCGATCAGCTCCGCCATCGTCTTCCCGCAAATCGGCGAGGCCTTGAAACCATAGGTTCCCCACCCGACATCCACAAGGAATCCCTCAACGGGCGTAAATCCCATGATCGGGCTGTAATCGGGTGTCATATCGCACAGACCGCCCCACTGTCGCAATACACGTACCTTTGCGAGAAAAGGGAACAGCTCCAGCATATGCCCTGCGATCCCCTCGAGAAACGAAAGGGAAGAATCCATGGAATATGACGTGTATGGATCCACACTGGCCCCCATCACCAGCTCACCTCGGTCGGACTGGCTCACATACACGTGGAGACTGCCTGAAACGATCACCACATTCAGGAAGGGTTTTAACGGTTCGGTCACACACGCCTGGAGAGGAAATGTCGTCAGCGCAAGCTTCACACCTGCCATATCGGCGATCGTCGATCCCCACCCCGCCGTCGCGTTCAGCACGGTCCCTGTCGAAATATGCCCCCGCGTCGTATCGACGCCGGTCACACGTCCACTCTCGACCGAAATACCCGTCACCTCGGTCTTCTGATGGATGTGCACGTCTCGCACGTCCGCCTGGTGCGCGTAGCCCCACACCACGGCATCGTGTCTGATAATCCCGCCGGGCGGATGGTAGAGCGCCGCCTGGATCGGATATCTCGGGTGATCGCTGATATCGATCCCCGGGCAAAGACCCTCGATCTCCTCCGGCCATATCAATCTGGAATCCACACCCTCGATCTTGTTCACCTCTGCCCGCCGCCGCATGGTGCGCACCGCACCATCGGTGTGTGCCAGTGTCAAATGGCCACGCTGGCTGAACATCACATTGAAATCCAGTACGTCTGCCATCTCCTCGTACAGTTTGACACTCTCATCGTAGAACCGAACACCTTCGGGGGTCAGATAATTGCTTCGTATGATCGCGGTATTTCTGCCACTCCCGCCCGAGCCGATATACCCTTTTTCCAGAATGGCCACATCGGTAATGCCGTGCACTTTCGCGAGATAGTAGGCGGTAGCCAGACCGTGAGCCCCACCGCCGATAATCACCACATCGTAGTGCTTCTTCACGGGGTGCGAATTCCACATCCGCGGCAGAACACCGTTACCCTTCAGCGCCTGTTTGATCAGCTTGATCGACAAACTATGAACCCCCAACCCTTATGATGCTTCACCGCATATCAAACTCGATTCGGCTATTCGTGGCGACCCTTCCACCCCGGCCCACCGCCCACAACGCGGTTCGTACCCACCAGCGGGAGATCGCAAATCATGGACGCCTCCGAACTCAGCGCCCGCATATCTTCCGGCTCCAAATCGTGCACATCCGCCTTTCCGCACGAGCGGGCGAGAATCTGAATCTCGGAAGTCATCGCCTGAAGCAAATTCGCCACCCTTTCCGACGCCTCCTCTACATCGAGACGCTTCATCAACTCCGGATCCTGTGTCGTGATACCAACAGGACACTTTCCCGTATGGCAGTGGTGGCAGTGGTAGGGCTCTGCGCCAAGCGCTTTGTAATCTTCCACGTGAATCGGCTTGTTACAGTTCAAAGCCATCAATGCTGCGGTCCCGATATAGATCGCGTCCGCACCCAGCGCCATTGCCTTGGCCGCATCCACACCGTTCCGGATACCGCCCGCGATGATCAACTGAACCTCGCCATACATCCCGATATCCTCGAGCGCTGCCCTGGCCTCACACACTGCTGCAAGTGTCGGAATTCCGGTGTGTTCCTGACAGATCTCGGCCGACGCCCCCGTGCCACCTTCCATTCCATCCACCACGATCACATCGGCGCCTGCCTTGGCCGCCAGCCTGACATCGTCGAACACCCTTGTTGCCCCCATTTTGACAAAAATGGGCACCTGCCAGTTCGTCGCCTCCCTGAGTTCTTCGATCTTGATGATCATATCGTCCGGCCCCAGGAAATCAGGGTGACGCGCCGGGCTCCGCTGGTCCACCCCAATCGGCAAATCTCGCTGGACAGCGACATCGTCCAGCACCTTGGCGCCCAGCAGGAGGCCTCCTGTGCCCGGCTTGGCGCCCTGTCCGATCGTCAGCTCGATCCCGTCCGCCATCTGAAGATCGTGAACATTGATACCATAGCGTGAAGGCAGGACCTCGTAAACCAACACCTTGCTCTCTTCACGTTCCGCCTTGAGCATGCCACCATCGCCCGTGGTATTTGAAGACCCGACCGTATTGGCCCCCTTCGCGAGCGCAACTTTTGCATTGTAGGACAAAGCGCCCCAGCTCATCCCTGTAATCATAATAGGAATATCGAGCTCGATCGGCTTCTCCGCGTATCTGCTTCCCAGAACCGTCTTCGTAGAACACTTCTCGCGATAGCCCTCCAGCGGGATGCGCGTGAGGGAACAGGGAATGAACGTGAGGTCATCGAATGTGGCCCAGTTCCGTTGCCGGAGCGTACCGAATCCGCGGATCCGATACCGGCCAAGTTCAGACTTGACCTGAATATCCTCAATCACGGCAGGCGTGAAGGTCCCGCTCGACTGAACCCTGTGGTAATTGGTATCCATCTCTTCGGACATGAGGTGAACCTTTTCTCTTGGGTGCTATCCTTAGAGCGCCTCTCGCCAGGCGGCGCGCTCACTTTTGTCGAAATTCCACAACTTCCGCCCCGCCACCACCTTTTTAAACCCGGAGAGATCCCGGTCTTCGTTCAGATTCTCCCTGAAGGCCGTATTCAGCAACTCGATATCAGCGGCATCAGGTTTCTCGATCACCGCATCGTTTCCCAGATCCCCTACCTCCCCGCCCACGAAACACACGAGTTCATACATCGAATCGCCAAATGCCTCACCCGTATCGCCACAGATGATCATCGTTCCCTTCTGCCCCATAAACCCGGCCATATACCCACAGTCACCAGTAACCAGAACCAATCCACCTTTCATCGCCACACCCAGCCGGGCGGCAGCGTGGCCTTCCACAACCACCGTACCGCCGCGAATCGAGGCTGCGGTTCCGTTGCCCGCATTGCCGTGGACGATCACATTTCCGGACAGCATCGACTCCGCCAATCCCCAGCCCGCACTGCCATTGATCTCGATGGTAGGCCCATCGATCATGCCACCGCAGTAATAGCCCACACTGCCGTCGATCACCACGTGTGCGGGCTCCACGATCGCCACACTCAGATTGTGCCGTGCGCCCGGATTCCTGATATCCACCCTGGATTCGCCCTCAGAGATCAGCCGCCGCACCTCACGATTGATCTCGCGTGTCGTTTTATCGTCACAGATTACTTCTGCCATAACTGTAAATCCTTTGCCTGGGCTTCCACCACGGGAAACCCGTTTCCAAGTCCCTGTCGAATCGCTATCTCCTCTGTTGCCACGGCCACGAAATCATCCGTTTCCGCGTACAGAAGCGGCTTGAGGGCGAACGGATCGCGAACAAATCCGATCTCCTCTCCGGTCGCCACAAGATAACTGAAGGATCCGTCGAAATCCTTCAGTGAAGCCGCCATCACCTCGCGTAGGGTTGCCCCGTCCGAAAGCCCGCGTCTCATATAGATGCCAATGATCTCAGAGTCATTCTCGGTGTAGAAACGAACACCTTCCTGTTCATACTGTCGCTTGAGCTTGTGATAATTCGTAATGTGACCATTGTGAACAATGGCCAGATCCGGATAACCGTGCGCCCAGAAAGGTTGCGAATGACTCAAATCGATCCGGGACTCCGTGGACAGTCGGGTATGACCGATGCCGTGTGTCCCGGTCGCTGCTGAAACGCCATATGTCGCGTCCAGATTCTCGGGAGACCCGACCTGCTTCACGATCTCCAGCGACTTCCCCATACTCACCACTTCCACACCGTCCCCGGCAGACTCGATCAGCTTTTCCAGGTCCACGGCCGATTGATCGCAAGACACCACCAGTCGAAGATACTCCTCCACTCTGGAGCTCTCGTGAACCGTACCCAGTCCCCCCACCTTCTGCTCCACCTGTTCTGCCACAGCGCCAAAATCACCCGATTCACCAAGACTGATCTTGAGCACCATTCGGCCATCCTGCCCACCCGCGAAAAGCGCCACACCTGCCGAGTCGGGGCCGCGGGCATCCAATGCCGTGAGCATATCAATGATCGTCTTTCCAAGGGTCAAAGCGCCCGAATTCGATTTATCCAGATAGCCCACAATTCCGCACATACGAAGTCTCCAAAAAACATAAAAAAAACCATCCCACCGCCGGCAGCAGGTATGGATGATCGCACGGGAGGACCTAAATGTCAAGGCAAAAATCTGAAACGTACCGCCCCCCTTAAATCTGGCATTAACCGCGTTGAATCAACGGCTTGCGGCAGGTCATATTCGCTCGAATGATCCTTCTATTTGCTCCCGCAGCACCGCTTGAATTTTTTTCCACTGCCGCAGGGACAGGGGTCATTTCGGCCTGGGGCCTTCGCCCTGGAGGCCTCTTTCGCAGCGTCCTGGTGGCGCACCCATCCCATCACATTCGCTGCAGGTCGGCCATACCGGAGTTCATTGGCCATAAATCGCATATAGGGATCCATATGGTCGAACAGAATCTTGTATCCCTGACAGAGATAATTCAGTCCCTCTTCCCCATCCGGTGTTCGGGTGAAACGCTGTTTCGGACAGCCCCCGTTGCAGGCGAATTTAAACTCACATTCCATACAATATTTCGGCAGCGTATCCGACTTGTCATCACCGAACTTCTCCTGCTTCGGACTGACCACCATCTCCCGTATGGACTGATCGCGAACATTGCCCAGATTGTATTCGGGATAAACGAAATGATCGCAGGAATACAGATCCCCATTGTGCTCGATAATCAATGCCTTACCGCACTTCTCCGCAAAAATGCAGAGACTCGCGTCCTGACCCATCCAGGACCCCAGTGCCACATCGAAAATCTGAACGAAATGGCGACCCACATCTTTCCTCACCCACTCGTCGAATACGGCGGCAAGAAATCGGCCATACTTCGCCGACCGCACGGACCACTCGGACACACGTGCGCGACCGTCGAACTGAGGTCCCACCAGCTCCAGGAGGTCATCGCCAGGCTGCGGTGCAATTCGCTCGACAATAGGAATGAACTGCATAAACTGACTGCCCGCGTCCTTCAGAAAACGATACACCTCCAGCGGGTGCTGGGAATTGTGCGCCTGGAGCACCGTCAGCGTATTGAACTCCACCTTATACGTCTTCAGAATCTCCAACCCGGCCATCACGAGATCGAACGTCGGTTTCCCGCCTTTGTCCACACGGTAACGGTTGTGCATCTCCCTGGGGCCGTCCACGGACAGACCGACCAGAAATTTGTGCTCCCCCAGAAACTCGCCCCACTCGTCATCCAGCAAGACCCCATTCGTCTGGAAGGCATTGGTCACCGTCTTCCCGTTGGCATACTCCTCCTGGAGCGCCACAGCCTTACGGTAGAAATCGAGTCCCATCAGTGTTGGCTCACCGCCCTGCCAGGCGAAGTTCACCTCCGGAACGTCTTGCGCCTCGATATACTGGCGAGTATAGAGTTCCAGCGTCTCGTCATTCATCCGCCAATTCTTACCGGCTTCCGGATAGAGCTTCTCCTTCTCCAGATAGAAACAATACGTGCAGTCGATATTACAAACCGCCCCGGAAGGTTTTGCCATCACGTGGCAGGCCGCGGGAGCAGCCACTGCTGTCGACACTCCAGCGCCTTCGCCGGCCACTTGAATATTCTGACTCATCTCGTTCTCCCGGTCAACTCTATAGACTTACAGATCTCTCGACTTGAATCACCTGTAAAGCGACACCACCACTTCACAGTGGTGGGTGTGTGGAAACAGATCGACGGGCTGCGCCTTTCCGATCTTGTAGCCCTGACGCTTCAGCACAACCAGATCTCTCGCCAGTGTTTCTGCGTTACAGGAAACATAGACAATACGGCTCGTCTTCATCCTGCAGATCGCATTCAGAACTGCCCGATAGACACCCGCCCTGGGAGGGTTCACTGTGACCACGTCAACGCCCCGGGGCTGACTGCCGACATACTCCAGCACATCCTTGCAGACAAATTCGCAATTGGTAATTTCATTTCGCTCGGCATTGGAGCGCGCGTCCTGAACCGCCTCTTCCAACAGCTCTACGCCGGTCACCTTTCCAGCCTGTTTGGCGAGAAGCAGAGACAGCGTACCCGCGCCACAGTATAGATCCAGCACCGTCTCCGATCCCTTCAGGCGAGCCCCGTCAAGCGCCAACTGGTAGAGCCGCTCGGCCTGCCCGGTATTCACCTGAGCAAATGAGGTGGCGGACAACTGGACATCCAGCCCCAGTATTCGCTCGATAATTCGATCCTCACCCAGGACCGTCTCCTGCAGCCTCGGAACCGCATTCCTGGACCGCTTCCGGTTCACACTCTGGATGAACACCTTCACATTCGGGCTGGTCTTGACTGCTGCTTCCGCTACGCCTTCCGCGTGAATCTTTCGGGCGACATTCAGATTCACCAGGATATCGCCAGTAGCCTTCACATCCCGAATAACCAGAGATCGCAGCGTCCCGGATCTGGCGGCCGTATTGTAGAATCCCAGACCGGTCCCCTGGAGCTCGTCCCGAACCGTCCTGACAATTTCATTCGAAGCTTCCGACTGGAGCCAGCACGTCTTCAAATCGAATACCGGCGGAACCTTCTTCCTGGGTCGATCGCCTTCATCGATCGCATCTTCCACACCCTTATACAGCCCCAGCAGCAGTTGCCCGGCGTCATTCCTGCCAAAAGAAAAATCCATCTTGTTGCGATAGTGGAAGGTCTCCTCGGAGCCGATCACATTCGCGATGTGGACGTTACCCAACCCGGCGGATCTGAACCGGTCGGCGACCATCTCCCTCTTGAGTGCAAGTTGATCCGTGTAGGCCACATCCTGCCACTGGCATCCACCGCAAACGCCGAAGTGTTCGCACCTGGGTGCAATCCGATCGATCGTGCTGGAGACCTTGCGCAGGGTTGCGGCTGTCCACCGTCCCCTGTCACGACCCAGGAGACGTGCCTCTACGACATCACCCGGCAAAGCGCCCGCTACGTCCACCGGCTCGCCGTCTTCTTCCGCCGTCCCTTTGCCCTGTGACGAAATACCCGTCACCCGCAATTCCACCACGTCACCCGTCTTTAAACTCACAGTATCCTCAATCTAGTTCGAGAGCGGCAGGGTCGAAGGTCCGTGCGTGGGCGTCACCGAAGGATTCGGTGCCCTTCCACTCGTATGGATCCTCGCCTGACACCATCATAATCCCTCTGTAATCGGCCGTTGCAACTCTGCCACCCTCTCCCGGATTGTGCCAGGGTAGGAGGGAATAGGCATTCATATAATGATTTACAAGCACCCTTCGGAAATGCTTCGAGCGATTCTTTCGGGATCTGTGCAGCAGGTAGCCGTTGAAAAACACCACATCGCCCGCGGCGCATTCTACCGGCACCTCGTCACTGTCATCGAACCCATAACTCTCCTGAGCAGAATCGAATTCCTCAGGTTTATCGTGACTGCGCTGTGAATACAAGTATCCGGTTTGGTGGGATCCCGGCAGTGCCCAGAGACACCCGTTCTCCACAGTCGCGTCGTCCAGGGCGATCCAGGCCCCTGTCAAACTCCGGTCCCTGGTGGGTATATAGACCTCGTCCTGGTGCCAGGCCTGTCCGGGGAATTTCGGAGGCTTGATGAACAGCATCGACTGCATACACTTCACATTCGGCGCGATCAACTGGCTGAGCACCGAAGCCACACCCGGATGCGCCACCGTCTTCTTCATGAAATCACTGATGTGGTGCGGCTGGTGGATGCACAGATATTTGGAAATGGCCTCCTCATCCGCCATCGTTTCTGCCACCGGATTGAGATTTTCGCTTTGATATTCTCCGCGGCAAAGGCGTGTGGCGTCCTTCCTGATCTCCTCCACCTCGTCCGGCGGAACCAGACCCTCTACAACCAGAAAGCCCTGCTGCTTGTAAGACGTGATCTGCTCTGATCCCAGTTCCATTTCTGCCTCTCTCCACAAAGCACTGCACCATTTTTCAGAATTCGGAGCCTGCCTAACATACCCTCACGGGCTGCACCTGTCAATGTCGCGCAGACTGACTTGTGCGTTGAATTCCATTTTCTTATCTTAGAATCTCTTCAACGCCCGTAAACTTTCACTCTTTGAACGAGTTGCCCACAATGCCAAACCACATTCTGCTGGTCGATGATGAATCCGATGTCCTGCTCGTGTTGGCGGACCTGTTCGGAAGTCGCGGCTACCAGGTCTCGACTGCCGGAAATGGAAAGGAAGCCGTCGAACTCCTCAAAACGATCGCTCCTGACCTTATCCTCAGTGATTATCAGATGCCCGAAATGAACGGGATCGAAATGCTAGCGAAGGCACGGATCTCCGCTCCTGATGCAATGCGCATCCTGCTCACAGCACACGGCGATCTCGACGTGGCGATAGAGGCCATCAACAAGGCAGACGTCTATAAATTTATCACCAAGCCCTGGAATAACAACGACTTAATCCTTACTGTCCAGCGCGCTCTGGAGCATTACAATTTGATTATGCAGAACCGCGCCTTTGCGGACACCCTGGAACTGATGGTCGAAGAAAACACCGAGGAAATCGGCAGGCTGAAAAGCGCGCTTAAAGAAATGGCGTCGAACATTCGTAAGCTAACCGGCTGACCGACCGGCTCGCAACCCTAAAGCGAACGTGATAACTGCCGATAATATAAATAGATATGAATTTACTTTCAATTCTGTGAAATACCGGTTAGCCTCCAAGGTGGTGATCCCAATGCTGGCTCCGATCATGACCATCTACTCGAGAGTAGAGGACAGAGAAGTCTGGAAGCGGCCGCAGCGCCACAGACCTCGCAAATCGAAAAAGAAAGATGAAGAACCTGCCCAACCTGTACCCGATCTGGACGGGGACGGAGATCGTTTAGACATAACCGCCTGACCAATCGTACCACCAGATGAGCCGACCCGGAAACGAGTCGGCTCATCTTCTTTTTATCCGAATACCTCGATCGCCTCGTCGTAGATCTCTTCCAACCGTTCGCCCTGGCGCCTGACATCGTGCCTGCCCAAAACGTGGTCGCGTCCTCTGCAACCTATCTCTCTTCTCTGCTCGGGTGAGCTCAACAGCGCCTGCAGCCCATCCGCCAGCCCATTCACATCTCGTTCCGGAAACAACAGGGCGCAGGGCGCCACGTTCGGAATATCCGCGTGGTGCGACGAAACCACCGGCAGGCCTGAAGCCAGCGCTTCGATCACCCCAACGGGTGCGCCGCCTTCCGTGTCCCCATCTTCTGCGGTCACACTGGGGTAAAGCAAAACAGCAGCTTTACCCAACTCATCGATACAGCTCTCGTGAGGGAGCGCACCCAAAAGATGCACGCGTTCACCCAGGCCGGATTCGGCGATCTCCCGTTCGATCGCCCCACGCAGATCTCCCTCCCCAATGATCCGCATCCTCACATCCGGAAACTCCTCGGCTACCCTTGCGAATGCCCGGATCCCAAACAGGTGACCTTTCTTCTCCCGAAAGTTCGCGTACATCAGAACGACCTCCGGTCTGTCCCGCTGCTCAATATAGGGAATGGCCTCGGTGTCCACACCCAGGTGGTGCACCCGGATCTTCTCGGGTGGGCACCCCAGGTCGGCCAGACGCTCGCCCATATGCGGCCCCTCCGCCAGGAACCGGTGACCCTCCTGGAACAATCGCTCGAATCGCCTCCGCCACACCTTTTGTCTTGGCAGCGCGGAAACATCGACACCATAGAAGGTCGTTACCAGGGGAACACCCGCTTGCGCTGCCACATCGAGACACCGGTACCCTTCTTGACCGAAATGCGCGTGCAGTACATCAACGCCCTCTTCACGAAACAAACCGCTGTATCCAGCATAGGTCCCGCGGAGCTTGCGGACTGCCCTGCACACATTTCGCTTCAGAAAAGGGAAATCCTCGCTCGAGTACAATCGCTCAACGGGGAACGTGTCCCGATTGAGGACCGCCTGGGTGAACACCACCGGGCGATACCGGCTCAAGGCTTCGATCTGGTGGTAAATCCACACCATCGTTCGTGACAGAAATGGATTGGCGCAGTGCGCAACGGTAAATTCAGACTTCATCTTCCTGCTTTCTACCCTTCGCGACAGGTGAGCGGTCCAGATTTCAAAAATTAAAAATACCTGCCGATCCATTCAAAAAAGATCGGCAGGCATTTTATTTTGCCAGGCATCTCAGGGCTAGGCCGTTACATCTACCAGATTGCCCTGCTGCTCAGGCGGCTCCTCGGCCTGCTGCTGCCGTTCAGCCACCTCCTGTTCACGGAGCTGGGCTGCATTATTCGCTGTAGCCTGCTCCAGATTCCCCTGTTCCCCCGCCTCGGGTGCCTGCGCGCCCGGTGCATCAGCAGCTCCTCCTCGCTGAGGCGTCTGCGGATTGTTTGCTGCGGTCAACTCTTGATTCCGGGCTTGTCCTGCCTCCGAAATCTCGACCCGGTCCACCTGATCCTGCTGGCGTTCGACTGCCTGGGGGCTTTCCTGGGCCGTACGGTTGGCCTGCACATCCTCTCCGCGGGCAAGGGTGGGGCGAATCCCATTAACCTGTCCTCCTACTCGATCCGGCATCAAGTCCTCCTTCCGGTAAGTTTCGCCACCCGCGCTCATCTGATCTACACCTACGAATTACTTGACACGTTATTGCTGTATCGTATAATATCGCAAATAAGTTAGCGTCACACAACCGGAAAATGTATCGACACCTGACGCCGCGTATTATTACAATTCGCTCAGTTAAAAGGTTAGTTCTCCTATGCCACAAACCTATCTCGCCTACGACCTGGGCGCCTCCAGCGGAAGAGCGGTCGCCGGCGCCTTTGATGGAAAACAAATAACGCTCGAAGAGGTCCACAGGTTTTCCAACGGAGGGGTAACCGCAGGCGCGGGACTCTATTGGGACGCACTGAGACTCTTCGAAGAAATGATTACGGGTCTCCGAAAGTGCGTCCAGACCAAAGGTCCTGATCTGATGGGGATCGGAATCGACACCTGGGGTGTGGATTTCGCCCTCCTGGATGCCAACGATGAGCTGCTTGGAAATCCGCGCTGCTATCGAGATCCACGGAACACAGGCATGATGGAAAAGGCATTCTCGCGTGTTACGCGGGAGGAAATATTCGAGGAAACCGGGCTGCAGTTCCTCGCATTCAACACCCTGTATCAGCTCTATGGAATGGCCTTCGAAAAATCCCCCCAACTGGAAATGGCCAAAACGTTCCTTATGATGCCCGACTTGTTCAATTTCTGGCTAACGGGAAAAAAGGTCTGCGAATTTTCTAACGCCACCACCACCCAGTTTTACAATCCAAAAACGAGAAGTTGGGCGGCTTCGCTCCTGGATCGGCTGGGCATCCCGGGTGGAATGCTCCCGGAAATCGTGCCTTCGGGCACATCTCTGGGACCCGTCTTGCCCGCACTAACCGAAGAAACGGGATTGAAATCCGGCGAGGTCATCGCCCCTGCCTGTCACGACACCGGATCGGCCGTGGCGGCTGTGCCCATAGGAAATGAGAATTCTGTCTACATCAGTTTGGGGACCTGGGCGCTTCTGGGGGCAGAACTTTCGGAGCCCGCCATTTCACCTGCTGTACTTGCGCACAACTTCACGAATGAAGGGGGCGTGTTCAACACCTTCCGTTTTCTCAAGAACATATCTGGTCTGTGGCTTGTTCAGGAATGCAAGCGGATCTGGGAAAATGAGGGACACAATTATTCATTTGCAGAACTCACCCGGCTCGCCTCCGAGGCGCCTGCACTGGCCGCCGCCGTAGACCCGGACCACGCCGACTTCGTCTCCCCAGGGGATATGCCCTCACGTATCCTCGCCTACTGCGAGCGCACCGGTCAGACCAGGCCTCAGACTCACGGTGCAATCATCAGGTGCGCGCTCCAGGGACTGGCCCTCAAGTGTCGCCAGGTACTCGGAAATCTCGAACAAGTACTCGACAAGAAAATGGAAACGATCCACATCGTCGGAGGCGGAATTCAAAACGCTCTGCTCTGCCAGTTCATCGCCGACGCAACAGGTCGTCCAGTAATCGCCGGACCGGTCGAAGCGACCGCCCTGGGCAATATCCTGATGCAGGCCTACGCGAGAGGAGAATTGGGATCGCTCGAGGAGATCCGCGAAGTCGTGAGGAACTCTACCGAGTTGATCACCTACGAGCCAAAAGGAACCGAGGCGTGGGATGAGTTTTATGGGCGGGTTTTTGTGGGGTTGGAGGGGTAGAAGTGAGACGTGGGAAGTATGTGAATTAGAGAAAGCCGCCTGTTACGGGCGGCTTTTCTGGTGGATATAGATAAGCGGATTTAAAAAATCACAAGGAGGCCCGTCTGTGGATTCTCCTGCTGCGACGAAATGGAATCCAGGTTGTTATGCAGCAGGTTCTCGATTTCCTCTGCTGTACAATTTCCACGGCGAATCCAGATAACTTTGGGTGGAAAACCAAGATGTGTAATCAGGTCAGCAAAATCTCCGTCTTTAGTTACTATCGTGTACTGCTGGACAAGCGCATATTCCAAGACATTCTGGTCGGTTGCCTCGGAGAGACCCACACTGAACACGTGCTCAGAATCTGGATAAATATATCCCTTAGTGAAGTCACCAGACCTGGAGAAAGATTTTGATCGTACAGAAGTTTCATCACTCAACTGCCAGGGTCGTTCGCTCTCGATCTGCGGCATAACTCAGACAAGCCAGAATGTCATCCTCGTTGAGGAACGGGAATTTCGCCAGGATCTCTTCGTGTGTCATTCCAGATGCAAGATACTCGAGCACATCGTATACTGTGATTCTCATGCCCCGAATACAAGGTTTCCCCCCTCGTTTACCTGGCTCAAGCGTAATGATTCCCTTGTGACTCATATTTGCCTCTTCCAACGTAGAGTCCTGGTTGAGAATCGAGAGTTACAATAAGTAAGTTAGGTCATTTCCAGGCCGACTTCAAGCCCTGGAGCCAACACACACTATCAACCCACCTCCCCCTCGACCGGAGTCCTCCCAAACCCCGGCCGCCGCTCATACGTCCACGCCACCCGGCTCACATCTTCATTGCTCATTCTCCAGCTTCTCACTCCGGGTGAAAGGCATCAGACTTCGCCCCTGGACTGCTGGCGGAATCGACAACCCGGACGCCTCGAGAAATGTGGGCACCGCGTCGATGGACTCCACGAATGAATCCTCCACCCGACCCCGACTCCCGTCCGCCTCGGGACGAGGATCGTAAAGAATGAACGGCACGCGATACGCCTCGTCGTAGAACAGCTCCTTCTCGAACATCCAGTGATCGCCCACGTATTCACCGTGGTCTGATGTGAAACAGATCAGCGTCTTCTCCCAGAGCCCCTTCTCCTTCATCCAGGCGAACAACCGTCCCAGGTGATCATCGATCTCCCGGATCAGTCCGTAGCAGGTCGCCCGGCGCTGTCGCCAAACGGATTCCTCGTCGTAGTCCAGACTCCGCCGCTCCGTTCGGTAGGGTATATGTAGCGGGTGCGGATTCTCCAGCTCCTCTTCGTCCCGATTCGGCTCTGGCGAAAGAGATGGGTCATACATCTCGTTATACGGATAGGGTGCGACAATCGGCAGGTGCGGTTTGAAGTAGGACAGGTGGAGGAACCAGGGCCGATCTCCCGTCTGATCCATAAACTCGATCGCTCTGTTGGTCATATAGGCGGTATCACTGCCTTCCGAGCCTACCACCGTTGGAAATGCCGATCGGTCCACCCCTTTCGTATCGTCAGGAATGTCCTGCAAAAACGGGTTCTGAACGACCGCGTCGGGATACCCCTTCTCGCGAAGATATGAACACCACCCCGCTCCCCTTCCGTCATTGAGTTCGAATTCCTCCAGACCGTCAAGTGTCGTCAGCCGGATCTTTTCCGAGGCCGCTTCTCCAGTCTTCGCGAACGGATCCGAGACATAGTGCGTCTTGCCGCAGAGCGCAGCCCGGTAACCCGCCTCACTGAAATGGTGACCCATTGTCCGCTCGTCCGCAGGCAGGGGAACATCATTCCACGGCGACCGGGTCGCGTGAGGGTATCGCCCAGTGTAGAAACACATTCTACTGGGACCGCACACGGCCGACTGGACAAACGTGTTTGGAAATCTTACACCCCGCGCCGCCAGGGCGTCCAGATTGGGCGTTTCCACCACCGGGTGCCCTCCGCAGGACATACAGTCGGCTCGCATCTGGTCGGTCATAATAAACAGGACGTTGAGATCTGACATTCTGGCACCTTTCGGCTGAATGAAAATGGGAAGTAAACACCATGTGAGGAGTTGGAACGAGCCACTAATTACAAATTGTCCAGTCGACTGGAATATTCAATAGTTAAAACATCTA